>JAISGB010000131.1 GCA_031263335.1 Eubacteriales Family XIII. Incertae Sedis bacterium | reverse complement strand
ACCTCGTATTCATCAAGCCGTCGGCGGCGTTCGGCATAGACTGGACCGTACTCATGGTGTTCATTGTCGTCATTGGCGGCATCGGGACAATAGAAGGCCCCATAGTCGGCGCCTTCATCTACGCATTTGTGCGGCAGTACCTATACAACTACCCGGGGTACAGTATGGCCATACTCGGCGCAATCGCCGTGATCATGATACTCGTGATGCCCAAGGGCATCGTCGGGACCCTGCATGACCGATTCGGATTTGAACTGTTCTCGGTCAGAAGATATCTGTTCGGCCGCCCGGGAGAAAAACGTACGCTCAGGGACGCGCTGATGAAGAAGCGGTGAAGGCGCACTCTGTTTTCGTTTCGCATTTCGTTTCGCGGCGCTCTCGAACAGGTGTTTCGCAACGGCCGCCGGTCACATTTTCTTCCCCGAGTCCGCGCAAAATATGTTATAATCGATCGTTGAGCAAGTCGGACGGTCGCGTGAGGATTCCTCATGAGGAAAGTCCGGACTCCGTAGGGCAAGGGTGCCGGATAACGTCCGGTGAAGGTGACTTTAAGGAAAGTGCAACAGAAACACACCGCCGAAACAGGGGCTTGTCTTGTTTGGATCGGTAAGCCCAATCCGTCCAAAAAAGACAAGCCCGCTGTGGTAAGGGTGAAATGGTGAGGTAAGAGCCCACCGGGGGCATGGAGACATGTCCGCCGTGTAAACCCCACCCGGTGCAAGGCCAAGCAGAGCGAAAGTCCGCGTATGCGGATGGTGGCGGCCCGTCACCGCTCGGAATGGTAGGCCGCAGGCGGATACCGTTCGGTATCCCGGAGGGCGGCGGCAACGTCGCTCCCAGATAGATGACCGTCTTTAACAGAATCCGGCTTATTGACTTGCTCAACATTTTATTGTTGCCCCGGCGCGCGTGTTGGCGCGCATATGCGAGGATGGATGCCCTGTGAAACTGATTACATGGAACGTCAACGGATTGAGAGCCGTCTTGAAGAAGGGGTTCCTCGATTTCTGCGGTTCGGAACGCGCGGATGCTTACTGTCTCCAAGAGACCAAGATGCAGCGGGGGCAGGCCGAGGTGGATCTCGACGGCTACGCCGAATATTGGAACAGCGCGGATCGAAAGGGGTATTCGGGTACGGCGATCTTTTCCCGCGTAACGCCGCTTTCCGCAAGCTATGACATCGGCGCGGAGGGACATGACACGGAAGGGCGCTCCATCACGCTCGAATACGACAATTTCTATTTGGTGAACGAATATACGCCCAACGCGCAGGATGGGCTGAAGCGCATCGCCTACCGCATGGAATGGGAGGATGCCAGACGCGCTTATCTGCGAACCCTCGACGCGCGGAAGCCCGTCGTCCTCTGCGGCGACCTGAATGTCGCGCACGAGGAGATCGACCTGAAGAACCCCAAGAGCAACCGAGGAAACGCGGGTTTTTCCGATGAGGAACGCGGAAAGTTCGAGAAACTCTTGGACGCGGGGTTCACGGATAGCTTTCGGCGTCTCTATCCGGACAGGACGGGCGCCTATACGTGGTGGTCCTATCGCTTCAATGCCAGAGCAAATAACGCCGGATGGCGCATCGACTACTTTCTCGTGTCGAATCGGATTGCGGCCGGGATATCCGATGTGGTACTCTTAAGCGAGGTGTTCGGCAGCGATCACTGCCCCGTGCGGTTGGAGATTGACCTGTAGGGACGGTTTTGCGACCGGATCGGATTGTGGCCGTTGAGCGGTTGCCTTATCGGCGGCCCGCGACGTGTGTATGGGACGACCGATAAAGGAACGGTGACGGAAAATAATGAGACTCGGTATAGATGTGGGTTCCACGACGGTAAAATTGGTCTTGACGGACGATGAGGGACGTATCGTCTTTTCTCGTTACGATCGACATATGTCCAATGTATTTGAAAAGGTTTCGGAACTGATCGAGGCGTTGACCGACGCCCTGCCGAATGTGTCGGCGCGGACCGTCATCACGGGATCGGGCGGATTGGCGCTCTCGGGCCTGCTCGGCATCCCGTTTGAGCAGGAGGTGATCTCCTGCAGCAAAGCGGTGGAAACCCTGATCCCCGAGACGGACGTGGCCATCGAATTGGGCGGTGAGGACGCGAAGATCACCTTCTACGGCGCCGCCGTAGAGCAACGCATGAACGGCACCTGCGCCGGCGGTACGGGCGCCTTCATCGATCAGATGGCGATCCTGCTCAATACGGACGCGGCGGGACTCAACGAGGCCGCGAAGGAGATGACGATCATCTATCCCATCGCCGCGCGTTGCGGCGTCTTTGCCAAGACGGATATCCAACCCCTGATCAACGAGGGCGCGGGGATCGCGGATCTGTCCGCCTCCATCTTTCAGGCCGTGGTCAACCAGACCATCAGCGGATTGGCCTGCGGTAGGACCATTTCGGGTAAGGTGGCCTTCCTCGGCGGCCCCCTGTCCTTCCTTTCCGAGTTACGCGAGCGGTTTGTCGAGACCTTGGATCTCGCGCCGGAGGACGTGCTGTTTCCGGAGAACGCGCGGTATTTCGTGGCGGTGGGCGCGGCGATGATCGCGGAGAAGCACGCGGAGATATCCATTGACGATTTGCTCTCCCGATTGAAAAACGCCGATCCCGCCATGCTGAGCGAGACGAAACACACGCCGCCGCTGTTTGGGGATTTCGCCGATTACAGCGCGTTTCGCGAACGGCATGAGCGGAACAAGGTTCGCAGAAGGGACATACGGAAGGCGAAGGGCGGGATATTCTTGGGCATAGACGCCGGCTCCACCACGACAAAGGCGGTCGCCATCGACGGGGACAAAAATCTGCTCTATTCCTTTTATCGAAGCAACGAGGGGAACCCCATCGAGGCCACGAAGACCATGTTGCGGGAGCTGTACGGCCGCATGAACGAACACGCGTTTATCGCCAACGCCGTCGTCACGGGCTACGGGGAAGGGCTGATCAAGGCCGGCTTTCGCGTGGACATGGGCGAGATAGAGACGATCGCCCACTATCGGGCGGCGGAGACCTTCCTGCCCGGCGTGGACTTCATCTTGGACATCGGCGGCCAGGACATGAAGTGCATGAAGATCCGCGACGGCGCCATCTACAGCATCATGCTCAACGAGGCGTGTTCGTCGGGTTGCGGATCCTTCATCGAGACCTATTCCAAATCCGTAAATCTCGAGGTGGAGGATTTCGCGCACGAGGCGCTCTTTGCGGAGTCGCCCGTGGATCTGGGTACCAGATGCACCGTGTTCATGAATTCCAAGGTCAAACAGGCGCAAAAGGAGGGCGCGACCATCGGCGACATCTCAGCCGGCCTGTCCTATTCCGTGATCAAGAACGCCCTCTACAAGGTGATCAAGCTGCGGAATACCGACGAGGCGGGGGAGAAGGTCGTCGTTCAGGGCGGCGCGTTTCTGAATGACGCCGTCTTGCGGAGCATCGAACGGATCATGGGGCGTGAGGTGGTGCGGCCCGATATCTCCGGGAACATGGGCGCTTTCGGCGCGGCCCTCATCGCGCGCGAGAATTGCATCGAAGGCTCCGAATCCGGTATAACGACGTTGAAGGAATTGGACGCGTTCCGCGTGGAGACGGGCCACGGCAGATGCAAGGGCTGTGAG
>JAISGB010000025.1 GCA_031263335.1 Eubacteriales Family XIII. Incertae Sedis bacterium | reverse complement strand
GTGTGCTCTTCCGATCTAAGGAGGGGAAGGATACCTCGTTCCGCACGTTCGCGGAACTCTGCATCGGCAGACAGATGATGACCGCCGTCAAAACCGCGGATCGGATGAAGCACAGCCCGCTCAACAGTTCCGTTTCGATCTACGACGCGGTAAGCGGAAAGGCCGGGGACGCGAGCATTGAGGAAACCTTTGTCGACCGAAACGCGTATACGCCCGAGGAGGAATTGCTGATAAAGGACCAGTTGGAACGCGTTGAATCAGAAAGCGCGAAACTGTTCAGCAAGTTGGAGCTGTCCGTCTGGAATGAATACAAAACAGGGAAAACCTATACGGAGATCGCGCAAGGCATGGGCAAATCGCCCAAGACCATCGACAACGCCCTCCAACGCATGAAGAAAAAGGTCGAAAAACACATGGGGGCTTATTGAAACAAAGCCGCGGAACCCCTGGCGGCGCGCCCGCCGCGAGACGCACATTCCCCATCCCCCAAACTCATCATTGACAATCCCCTTCAATCGTGTTTGAATTTAGATTATGAGGTTGAATAAATATATTGCGCGGGCCGGCGTGGCCGGCAGACGCAAGGCGGACGAATTGACCGCGAACGGCAATGTCAAAGTGAACGGGCGACCGGTGTTGACGCCCGGATACGATGTGAAGGACGGGGACGAGGTGGAGGTAAACGGTCGGAGGCTCGCACCCGAGTCTCGCTTGGTCTGCATCGCGCTGAACAAGCCCAAGGGCTATATCACATCGACGCGCGACGAGAAAGGCCGGCCGACGGTCATGGAGTTGGTCGGCGACATCGAACAACGGATCTACCCCGTCGGACGCTTGGACAGCGCCACAACGGGTTTGCTTTTGATGACCAATGACGGGGACTTTGCGTACAGGATGACGCATCCGCGCCATGAAATATACAAGACCTACCGGGCGAAGGTGTCCGGCGTCCTCCCGCGGGAACGGATCGCGGCGCTCAGACGGGGCGTCGATATCGGCGGCTACACGACGGCGCCCGCGGAGGTGGAAGTCATTCGACAGGGCGCGCACAACACCCTCGTCGAGATCCGCATACGGGAGGGAAAAAACCGCCAAATCAGAAAGATGTTCGCGGCGGTGGGCAACAAGGTGATCGAACTGGAACGGACGGCTGTCGGCGACGTGCGTCTGAACAATTTGAAACAGGGGCATTACCGAAAGCTGAAACATGACGAGATTGAGAGCCTGACATGCCTATGAACCGCCCGGGAAATGAGGCAGAAAATGAAGCTTACAAACCGTTCCGAGGAAAACATGATCATCTATGGGGCGAAGCGCTCCATAGAACCCCGGAATGTCCTGCCCACCATGGCGTGGCGCGTGGACAACAGAAAGGAGCTTGCGGACAGCGAACTGCGGGTGTCGTTGCGAAAGCTCATGATCGAGCCGGCGAGTTTTCGGCAGATCTGCGCGGAGAACAACAACGACCCTGAGCGAATCCGCGCGCGGATCACGGACATTGTCTCCCGCAGGGGCAAGATGCACAATCCCGTGACCGACACAGGGGGACAGTTGTACGGGGTTGTGGATGAGATCGGCCCCGCCTATGAGAACAATGCGGGGATCGCGGTCGGCGACAAGATCATCTGCAATTCGTCGCTTGCGTCCATCCCCCTGTATATCGAAGCGATCGGGAAGATCGACATGTTCTTCTCCTTGGTCGAGGTGGAGGGCTACGGCATCATCTTCAGCAAGGCGCCCGTGGTGAAAAAGCCGGATCGGATACCGTCCGGTCTCCTGATGTACATCAGCAACGAATCGGGTACCCTGTACCACGTCAGCAAAGCGGCGGTGGGGAAGCGCGATTTCCTCATTGTGGGCGACAACCTCGTCACGAACATGCTGTTTGGTCGGGCCATCCGCGAGACGACGGGGAAGGACGCGCGCATCATCTGTCTCATCGACAAAGGGGCAGGACTGAAGATAAAAAAAGGCGGCGCCCTCAACAAATTATTGGTCGAGGTGTTTAACGAGATCCACTACGTCGAGATACTCCGGCCGGTGGAGTGCATCGAAGCCTTGGACTTGGACGGGCGGTTTGACCTCGCCGTCAACTGCGCGGACATCCCCGGCGGCGAGACCATCAACATCGTGGCCGCGAAGAACGGCGGTTCCGTCATATTCGCCAACATCATCAACAATTTCGGCAACGCCCTCTATATGACGGAAGCGATCTCCCGGGATCTGGACGTCCGGGTCGCGAACGGCTATCTGGAAAAATACGCGGACTTCGACATCCTGCTGACGGCGGATCTGGCGCCCGCGTTCGCGCAGTCCTCATTCTCGGCGAATCGGCAAGCGGAACACGCCGACTATCCCATCGGCAGGACGAAGCGGAGCATCGAGACGCAGGGATACCGAAACAGCCTGACGGACGACTTCATCTGCGAGAGCGCGGCCATGATGAACGTACTCGACGAGATACTCCGCGTGGCCAAGTACGACTGCAATGTGCTGATCACGGGGGATACCGGCGTGGGCAAGGAGAAGGTAGCCACCATGATCTTCCAAAACAGCGCCCGCAACATGAGGCCGTTCGTCCGCGTGAACTGCGCCGCGATCTCTCCGCACCTCTTGGAATCGGAATTCTTCGGATATGAGAAGGGCGCTTTTACGGGCGCGTCCGACAGCGGAAAGAAGGGATTCTTCGAGATCGCGGACAACGGCGCCATCTTTTTGGACGAGGTGTCGGAACTGCCCCCCGATCTGCAGGCGAAGCTGTTGCGCGTCATTCAGGACGGGG
Organism: Eubacteriales Family XIII. Incertae Sedis bacterium; assembly: GCA_031263335.1. Taxonomy (GTDB): domain Bacteria; phylum Bacillota; class Clostridia; order Peptostreptococcales; family Anaerovoracaceae; genus JAISGB01. The sequence continues at coordinate 1,033 of JAISGB010000025.1, read as the reverse complement.
AGTTCTTCAAGGTGGGCGGGACGGAACCCAAGCGGACGAACGTGCGCATCCTCGCCGCCACGAACCGTACGACCGAGGAACTCTTGGCCAAGGACGGGATGCGGCGCGATCTCTATTATCGACTGAACGTATTCCCGATCCGCGTCCCGGGACTCGCCGAACGCAAGGAGGAGATACCGGCGCTCGCGCGGCATTTCCTGAAGAAATACGGGGAGAAATTCGGTGTGGAAAAGACCTTTGCGGAAGACGCCGTCACCGCCCTGCGCGCGCGCGGATGGCCCGGCAATATCCGCGAATTGGAGAATACGATCCAACGGTTGCTCATCGTCACCCCCTCAAACAGGATATCCGCGATGGACGTCATCCGCGAAAACGAAACGGAACGTGCAGCCTCCCGGGAGAGGACGCCTGCGCGAGACAACGGCGCCACGGATTTTTCCGGCGGGCTGACGATGATCATCGAGCAATATGAGGACAGGCTCATCGCGGAGGCGTATGAACGGTACGGGTCCTCTCGAAAGGCAGCGGAAGCCCTCGGCATCAGCCAGAGCCAATTCATGCGGAAGAAGAAACGCTTGGATGAGGCGCGTCTGCGCGCCTGATCGCCTCAGACGAAGAAGCAAGTCCAAGGCACGGCGACGATTCGCCCTCCCGGCGAACCGCCGGCGAACCATACCCCGGGACAAGTGAACCGATTTCAGTTCATGTCCCTCCGAACGCACGGGAAATCAAGGCGATCCCCGTGCGTTTTTGATGGCATACCTCTTGCGTATTCTTTCGGTCATCATCGCGCGGAAACCGGCGGTGTCCCATCAAGGCGCCCGATCCGGACGACATTGCGGATCGGGCGCGGGACATGGCCGGCAGAGGCGGGCATACGACAAAACACCCGGAATATCCGCACCGGGCAGTGCGCATCGGAAGAGGAGGTATCGCGGAGAGAACATTATGATTAAAACACAAAGAAGAAACCGAAGAGACATTCCCCTTTGGAAGAACGTGACCGATGAAGAATGGAATGACTGGAAGTGGC
>JAISGB010000239.1 GCA_031263335.1 Eubacteriales Family XIII. Incertae Sedis bacterium | reverse complement strand
TTTCTGAAAAAGAACAATCTCTACGCGATCGACATCACGAAGGATGAGATCGTGAAGGAGGGGTTCTCGATCTTGGTGGAAGGGTACATGGATGTGATCTCCCTCTACCAACACGGCGTGCGGAATGTGACCGCGTCTCTCGGTACGGCGTTGACCGCCGCGCAGGCGCGTGTGCTCAAGCGATACGCCAACAATACGATCCTCGCCTACGACGCGGACGCCGCCGGCGTGGACGCCGCCCTGCGCGGGATGGATCTCCTGCGCGACGCGGGATTGCGTGTGAAGGTGCTCGTGCTCAGCGACACGAAGGATCCGGACGAGTTCGTGCGAAAGTACGGCAGGGACGCGTTTCTCGACGCGGCGAAGGAGGCGGTCCCCTTTATCGATTTCAAGCTGTCCGTCGCGCGGAAACGGCATGACCTGACGGCGGCCGAGGGTTCCGTCGCCTTCCTGCGGGAAGCGGCGGGCATCCTGCGGAAGCTCAGCCCGGTCGAGTCAGATTACTATATCAAGAAGCTGTCGGAGGATACGGGCATCGGCGAGGGCGCCATCCGTACGGAGACCTGGGGCGATCACGCTTCGGGGAGCGTCGCGGCGGGAGGCGCCGGAGGCGCCTCCCGAGGCGCGCCCTACGGCGCGCCCTACGGCGCGCCGAACGGCGGTCCCGAGTTCGAACGGAACCCGCATGGCGGCGCCGTTCCGCGACGCGGCGGCGCGGACGCGAACGGCGGGGGACCCGTAGATGAGGCCGCGCTCGCGATACAGCGCAATTTGATACGTCTCGTCCTCTACGACGGCGCGTTTCTGGAGGAGGTGCGGCCCTATGACGGGATATTCGTCACGCCGCCCCTCTACCGGATATTCAAGGGCGTCACGGCCTTGGCGGCGCGGGATCCGGGCGCCGATATCGATCGCAAGGCGTTGGATGAGATCTTGGACGACGAGGCCGGCCGGGCGCTCGCGGACATCATGGAACGGGTACTCCTCGGCGAGGATCCCGCGCGACAGTTGGACGATTGCATCGCGCAGATGAAGATACGGACGCTCTCCGAACGGGAGCGGGAGATAAGGGACGTCCTCGGCATAGGAGCCGAAGGCGACGCCCATACGAGTGACTTGATGAAACAACTGAAGGAAGTTCAGGATCTGATATTTGAGATAAAGGATCGGTGACGGCAGCGGGACGCGGGATTCCCGGCGTCGGAAACGGAGGAAAAGGTGACATACGAGGATGAACACGGGTTCAAGGCGATGGAGGCGATGGATGAGCTTCTCGAGAAGGCGAAGCGCAAAGGCGCGGTTTCCTACAAGGAGATCAGCGACGACCTCAGCAGCATTGAACTCGATAAGGACCAGATAGATGTCTTTTTCGACAGGCTCTACAATATCGGTGTGGAACTCATCACCGACGACGCGGAAGAACCCGATGAATTTGAATTGTTGGCGCTCGAAGAGGAGGATGAGGAAGAGGAGGCCGATCAGGAGATCACGCCGGTCAAGGGCGAGGTGGATCTGGAGGCGACGTTGCCCAAGGGGATCGCCGTCGACGATCCGGTCAGGATGTACCTGAAGGAGATCGGCACGGTGCCGCTTTTGACCGCCGATGAGGAGGTCGAGTTGGCCAAGCGCATGGAGGACGGCGACGAAGCCGCGAAGCAGAAGCTGTGCGAGGCGAACCTCAGGCTCGTGGTCAGCATCGCGAAACGCTACGTGGGCCGAGGCATGCTGTTCCTCGACCTGATCCAGGAAGGGAATTTCGGCCTCATCAAGGCCGTCGACAAGTTTCAGTGGGAGAAGGGATTCAAGTTCAGCACCTACGCCACATGGTGGATTCGGCAGGCGATCACGCGATCGATCGCGGATCAGGCGCGGACGATCCGCATACCCGTCCACATGGTGGAGACCATCAACAAATTGATACGGATCTCCCGTCAGCTCCTGCAGGAATACGGCAGGGAGCCGACGCCGGCCGAGATCGGCAAGGAGATGGACATCACCGAGGAAAAGGTGCGGGAAATATTGAAGATCGCGCAGGAACCCGTCTCCCTTGAGACGCCCATCGGTGAGGAGGAGGACAGCCACCTCGGCGATTTCATTCCCGACGAGGACGTCCCGGCGCCGTCCGACGCCGCCGCGTTCTCCATGTTGAAGGAACAGCTCATCGATGTGCTCGATACCCTCACGGATCGGGAACGCAAGGTTCTCATCCTGCGCTTCGGCTTGGACGACGGCAGGGCGCGCACCTTGGAGGAGGTCGGGAAGCGCTTCGACGTCACGCGGGAGCGCATTCGGCAGATAGAGGCGAAGGCTTTGCGCAAGTTGCGCCATCCGAGCCGCAGCAAGAAATTGAAGGACTATCTGGAGTGAAGGACGGGCGGATCGCGGCCTTGACCGCCCATGTCTCCGTCGGGGATCGGATCGCGGACATCGGGACGGATCACGCGCGGTTGCCCATCCGGTTGCTTCATTGCAAGCGCGTCCGTCACGCGATCCTTACGGATATCAACGAGGGTCCCTTGGCGCGGGCGCGCGCGAACATCCTGCGGGCGTACGGACACGCTCGCGTTGAAACAGGGGGCGGCGAGACGCGCGTACACACGGAGGACGGCGTCTGCATCCTCCGTCTCGGGGACGGCCTCGCGCCCCTCGGGCCGGATGAGGCGAATGTGGCTGTGATCGCGGGCATGGGCGGCGAGATGATCGTCCGCATCCTCGACGCCGATCCCGTAAAGACGGGGCGCGTCGAGCGCTATGTCCTGCAACCACGGACGAAGGCCGACGCGTTGCGCCGTTTCATCCGCGCGCGTCGTTACCGCGTCACGGACGAGGATTTGGTGGCGGAGCGCGGCAGGATCTGCGAGATCATCGTCATGTCGCCCGACACGCGGGACGGGGACGTCGACGAACGGGAGAACGACGATCTGCCCGAAGCCGGACAGATCCGTATCCTGCGCGCGAAGAACCACCCCTTGCTCGAACGGTTTCTCGCGGAGCGGATCGAACGGGCGCGTCGCGTCGCGGACGAGGCGGCGAAGGGCGCCGGGGAAGCGGCCGCGCGCAGGGCGCGATCGGCGATCGCCCGCGCGGAAGCGTTGG
>JAISGB010000230.1 GCA_031263335.1 Eubacteriales Family XIII. Incertae Sedis bacterium | reverse complement strand
TCATAGCCGCTTTCCACGGTTATCTCGGGTGCGGCAGACAGATTCGCGCCGCCTTCTGCGATCGTATCCTTCAGGGTTTTTTCGTACAGAACCGCGTAGGTGATGTTTGTCCCGCCCCCGGTGAGGTTGCCGTAGACGCCGCCCGCGTCGAAGGTGACGCCGATGGCGTGGGCACCCGGAACCCCAGAGGCTAGCGCCGCATATACCGCTCGGTAGATCATGGGCGCATTCACCGTCGCGTTTAATATGATTGCGGTCGACGTCGTCGCCGGCCACTCGTCGTCGAGCGCCCATCCGGTAAACTCATAGCCGTCTTCCACAGTTATCACCGGCACGGTTGACAGGTTTGCGCCGCCGGCGGCCGTGAGGTCACTCAGTGTCTTGCCCGCCGCCACTTCGTAGGTGACGCCGGAGCCGCCCTCGGTGAGGTTGCCGTAGACGCCGCCGGCGTCGAAGGTGACGCCATAGCTCACGGCGCTCGGATCCGTGGCGGGAAAGGCCGCGTAGACCGCCTTGTAGGTCAAGGATGTTGTCACCTGCGCATCCAATATATCCCCATTATCCATCGTCGTCGGCCACTCGTCGTCGAGCGCCCATCCGATAAAGGCATAGCCGCCCTTCACGGTCACGGCGGGTACGCTTTGAAGGTTTACGCCGTCGGAGGCGTTCAGGCTGCTGCCCGACACCACCTGATAGTTGACGATCGCCCCGCCCGAGGCGAGGTTGCCGTAGACGCCGCCCGCGTCGAAGGTGACGGACAGATAGTGCGTCCACACGGCCCACATGTCGAGGTCGATCCGCAACGCGCTCGATGTGGGCGCGGTGGATCGTTGTCCTCCTTTATAGGTTACGGTACCTTCGGCCGCGATCGCCGAACTCGTCGCCCAACCCGCAAAGCGGTAGCTCTCCGGCTCCGGCGTCGGGCTGTAGGCGTCGTAGCCGAGGACGGGGAATCCCTGTCCTTGGCCGACGTACTGCTTGAGGTTGCCCGGATCCGTGATGGCGCTGCCTGAACTGTCCTGCGCGTCGTCGGGATAGTTGATGTGATAGGTGTAGACGACGAACTTGTCCAAGGCCGTGTAGCTTGCCGTCAGCACGGTGTCCCCCGTCACGGTGATCGTCTCGCCCGGGTAGTGTATATGCCCGTTCGCGTCGAGCCATCCCGCGAACACCATATCCTGCGGCGGGTCGCCGCCGTCTTCCGGCGGGACGAGGCTGCCGTCGCCGATCGCGGCGCCCGTGGGTTGGAGCACGCGGGCTTCGGCGCCGCGCAGGTATTCGTTATCGTCCTTGGGCGGATTGCCCGTGGCCTCGCCCGCCGAATACGTCACGGTGAAGGTCTGCGGTTTCCAATCCGCGTAGACGGACAGATCCCCCGTCACGGGGAGTTCCGCAGACAGGACCGCCTTTTCCCCGGGGCCGAGCGGGATGACCCAACCCTGAAATTCACCCTTGTCCGCGTAGAGGGTTCCGACGGTATAGTCTGCGTTCACGCCCTCGGCCGCGAGCGCCGCCTTGGGATCGCCGACGTATTCGCCCTTCGCGCGCGTGTAGGTCCCGAGCAGGACCGCATTTGCGAGTCCGTCGTAGACCGATACCGTAAAGGGGTCCTGCGTCCACTTGGCGTAGAGTATGAGGTTGGAGTCGGGCATCGTCTCGGAAGCGAAGTCAAAGCGCGTCATATAGTCGGTTCCCGTATACCAACCGTCAAAGACATAGGTCGAACCGACGTCCGTCCGCTTGGGATCGGTCGGCTTTTTGGAGGCGAGCGGCGTACCCGCAAGCAGACCCGTGACAGACTGCACGGCGGCGCCGCCCTGCGATTGGAAGGATATCGTGAACGCGGCGCGGTTGTAGAACAGATATTGGTCGGCGAAGGTCTTCTCCGTGGGGACCGCGAACCCGGTCGCCGTCTTTGTCAGGGCGTTGGTCGTCAGCGGCGTCATCCCCTTGATCTCCTTCAGGGCGAAGGGCGTCCCGGTGCTGTAGGACGACTGGGAATAGGTCTCGTCCCGCACATAGTATTTCCCGTTGTACAGCACCGCCCCCGGCATGTTCTTCCCGTCGGGCGTCTCGAACATATAGTTGAGGTTGATCATCATGCCTGTGGTGATCCAGTTCGCCGTTATCGTCTGGTTCGTACCCGAGGCCGGCAGGAGATCCAAGGATATCGTGATCACCTTCGAGACGAAGATGGACTTCCCGTTCGGCACCTTCCATCCTTGGAAGTGCAGGCTCGCGTTTCCGGGCGCGGAGAGCTGCGCGAGCGGCGAAACCGGCCACTTGGCCGCGACGTCCTGCTCGTATTTCGCGCTGAAGCCGTACCGGCTCGCGTCCGTATAGGTCCGGCCGCCGAGCGTCAGGGTCGCGTTCGATGTGGTAGAGGTCCCTCTGTCATACGGCGTGAACGAGAAGTTGTAGACGACGCGCTTGTAATAGACGTTGAGGATCGTCGCGCCGTTGCCGAGCACGTTCTTGCTCGTGGCGCTCGCAAATCCGAAAGCGCTCCACGAGGGCGGCTTGACCGGTGAGGCCTCGACGGCGTTTTGCGCGCCCTGAACGAGGGTGTCTGTCGAAGAACCCGCTTCGATAGTTTTCGTCTGCGTGAACTGCCCCGTATATTCGTAGTTGGCCGGATCCATGCCGGCATCGCCCGCGATGTTCTTCTTCTCCGTCCAGACGACGACCGTATAGTCGACGTTCTCGGGCGTCCATACGGCGTAGAGCGTCGTATCTTCCTCGATCTCGGTATTGAAGTCGAATGATGTGCTTCCGCCTTCCGTCGTCGACCACCGGGCGAATGTATAGCCGGTCCGCGTCGGGGGCGTTGGCTCACTGACCTTCCCGTCCTGATTTGCCGTCTCGAACGGTACTTGGCTCCCCGCGGAGACGAAGTAGACGGACGCGCCCTCGACCAAGGACGGCGTGAGCGTGATGTCTTCTGTCACCGAAGTGTCGAAAGCGTATTTGGCGCCATCTTTTTTCCACCCTTCGTCGTCGTCAAAACGTATGCCGGAGGGCGCCGTGAAGAGGCTCATCTCCCCTTCCGTCGGCTCGCTCACTATCGCGCTCGGTGTGACGCGCTTCGTCAGGAAGGACTCGCCGAAGCCGTTCAGGAAGGTGACGAGCCAATCCTCCGTGAAGCGGGCGAAGAGCGATAGGTTGCCCGTGACGGATCTGCCGAAATCGTAGGGGTTGTCGTCGGGCGCGCCGAATTCATACCAACCCATGAAGTGTTGCGCGGGGCTGTCCTTCACCGCGTACGCGACCGCGCCGGGATTCCGCGCCGGATCGCCGTCCGCGACAAACTGCGTGAGCGCGGCGTATTCGATCGAGACCCCGCCGGGGGACGTGAAGCCGCCCTCGGGCGTCATGGAAAGCTGATAGAAAGAAACCTTATATTCGGGAACGGGATCCTCCCCGTAACCCACACCCGAAAAGGCCGTCACCATAAGCGCGATGACGCAGATTACAGAAACAGCACGTGATATCTGACGCATTTCCCCTTCTCCTTTTCTCATCCTAAATATTCCCTCAGTTTTTCCATCAGCTTGCCCGCGTCCAAGGGCTTGCCCAGATGGCCGGTCATGCCCGAATCCAAGGCGCTTTCGATGTCTTCTCGGAACACGTTGGCCGTCATCGCGACGATCGGTATCTCCTTCGCGCGCGGGATGTCGAGCGCGCGGATGCGTCGCGTGGCTTCGTATCCGTCCATCTTGGGCATCTGCACATCCATGAATACCATATCGTATCGATCCGGCGCCTCCTCAAACAGCCGCACCGCTTCCGCGCCGTTCTCCGCGCAGTCGATCGCTATCCCGGTCGGTTCCAAGAGGGAGATCACGATCTCTCGGTTGATATCGATGTCCTCCGCGAGCAGGATGCGCCGCCCCGCGAAGTCGTCGGGTCCGTCCCGCGCCCCTGCCGCTTCTGTACGGCGGTCCGTTTCGGACATCTGCGCGGGTCTCCGTTCCTCCGCCGCGCCGCGCGCCGCGCGCATGGTGAAGGAAAAGGTCGAACCCCTGTCCGGCGCGGAATCGATCCAGATGCGTCCGCCCATCATGTCCACGAGACGTCTTGAGATCGCGAGTCCCAGACCCGTGCCGCCGAACATGCGCGAGGTGCTGCTTTCCGCCTGTTGAAACGAGGTGAACAGACGTTCCTGTTGCTCCTCGCTGATGCCGATCCCCGTGTCCGTCACATCGAAACGGATGGTACAGACATCGTCCTCCGTCCCCTCCAATCTCGCTTCGAGACGTATCTCGCCGTCCTCCGGCGTGAATTTCGTCGCGTTGGAGAGCAGGTTCGTGATCACCTGCGTCAATCGTTGCTCGTCGCCGATCAGCCGATCGGGGATTCCCTCGTCGACGCGCATGGTGAAATGCTGGCGTTTCTCCTCGATCCGGAAGCTGTTGACGTTGACCGCGGTCCGCAACATGCGGCCAAAATCGAATTCGGAGAGGGAGAGTTCCAACGTGGTCGCCTCTATCTTCGACCTGTCCAAGATGTCATTGATCACGCCCAAGAGGTGCGCGCCCGCGTTCTCGATCTTTTCGAAGGCGTAGTCCTTTTTCTCGAGATCGGCCGCGGCCTTTCCGATCGTCGTCATTCCGATGATGGCGTTCATCGGCGTCCGCATTTCGTGGCTCATATTGGAAAGGAAGTCGCTCTTGGCCCGCGACGCGGATTCCGCTTCATCCTGCGCGCGGGCGAGATCGCGCATCATCTCGTTGCGTATCATGGCGTTGGCCAAGAGGATGGCCCAAGGGCGCAGATTGCGTTCGTCGTCCTCGGAAAACGCCCTGCCGTCGTGGCAGTTGTTGAATACGACGGTCCCCCAGAAATGCCCGTGGGCGATGATCGGGATCACGAGAAGGGATAGGATGTGCATGCGGATGTCCGCATCCAAGATGTCGATGAACGCCCGCTCCTTCGGAGAATAGGCGCTCGACGTGAGTTTGATGGACCGATCCGAAGAGAGCGTTTCCCACCATCCCGGGAGCGTGTCCTCGTACGTGAACCCCAGTTCGTCCTCGTTCGACGACAGATAGGTGTCCGCCTCCGTCGCGCTGAAGAACGCGGAGATCTGATGCGTAAAGCCCGACGCTCCGTCCCGCGTGACATTCTTCCATACGGCCACGCAGTCGATGCCCGCGTTGCGCGCCATGGTCGCCATGCCCTCGCGCATGGCGCTCTCCGGGCTGTCCACGTTCAGGTCGAGCAGGGCGACCGCCATCGCGTTCATCGATACGACCAACTTGTCGCTCTTTTCCTTCTCCAAGACGAATATGCGATCCTGGAAGACGACGATGATCGCGATGAAGAAGCCCGAGACCATAAAGGATTGGATGTGATCGATGTACTGCGCCGTCCCGGACAGATCCGAGACCAAGGCGTTGAACGGCGGGACGGCCGAAAGCGTGTAGCATAGGATCACCCACAGGATGTGTGTGATGAGGATCACGACGCGAGGCTTGCCTCTCGACAGGAAGAATATCAGCACGACGGACATCGTGAAATATGAGGACATCCCGCTCTTGACCCCGCCCATGGCAAAGAGGGCGGCGGGCAACAAGACGTCGCACAGGGCAAAGAGGATCAGCCAGGCCCCGATCTTGTGTTTGTCGTAGACATTGCAGAATACGAGCAAGGCCGAAACGCAGACGACGATCCCCGCCAACACGATGAGGAGGATTTGGGAACTGCCCATGGCTGCGCGCGTGATGATCGCGACGATCACCATGACGATCCCGACCATGCACACCATGTTGGTCATGCGCGCGTCCAACGACAGATCTTCCGAGAATACGTAGCGGTCGATAAATTTTTTTGGCTTCTGCATTATCATCATACTCCCGGATCGCGGACGCGGATTTCCTTCACATTTATTACTATAATTACTATATGCGCCAAGTGTCCGTTTTGTCAATAAAAATACGGAAAA
>JAISGB010000119.1 GCA_031263335.1 Eubacteriales Family XIII. Incertae Sedis bacterium | reverse complement strand
GACGGCGACGGAATTGTGACGGCCTCCGACGCGCTCTTAGTCGCGCAGAACATCATCTCCGGCGCCTTGCTCAACGAAGCGCAGGTTCTTGCGGCCGACTTGGACGGCGACGGTTTCTTGACGATGGCCGACGCCATCAAGCTCATGCGCGTGGTGCTCGGGCTGTAAGGGACGCCGGCGAACGCAGTTGCAACATCAACATAATATCTCTTGTTTCCATGTGTGTGCGGAGAGGGCTTCCCCTCTCCGCACACGTTCTACGGTAACTATTCGACGGTCACGCTATTAGTTGCGAGCAACGCGAGTCCCATTCTATGCGTTGCGTATTCTTGGACCCAATACGGACTCCATCAAAACTATCGCGACCGTCGAGCAGTTTTGAGTTAAATTTGAACGTAATTAAAGAAAAAAGAAAGCTGAGGGACGGAATGAGCAGAAAGCCGGCGATGGCATTGGCGATGGTTCTCGCGATCATCCTTGCCTTGGGGGGATACAGCTATGTCCCCGGCATTTACGCCTCGGAGACGGGCGCTTACGGCGTCCCGGGCGAGGATACGGCTTGGTATCTGCCCGACGCGGATCTCTTGGAGATATCGAGCGCCGACGGGTTGACAGGCCTCGCGGCCATCGTCGGCGGCGCGGCGGACGGCGTCGCCCGCGATGATTTTGCCGGCAAGACCGTGATCCTGACGGAGGACATCGATCTCGGCGGCAGGGAGTGGACGCCCATCGGCGATTACGGGAAGGACTTCGCGTTCGCGGGCGCCTTCGAGGGGAACGGGAATACGATCTCGGGGCTGTCGATCGCGACGGGGAGCAATGTCGGCCTCTTCGGCTATCTGACGGGGGAGATACGCAATCTGGCGGTGGAAGGCGCCGTCTCCGGCGACGAGTGCGTCGCGGGCGTGGTCGCCAAGCTCGCGGGGGCGATGCGCCATGTCACAAACCGCGTCACGGTATCCGCGACCGGCAGCTATGTCGGCGGCGTCTCCGCAGACGCGGCGGGCGATTTCCTGATCGCGGACTGCCGGAACGAAGGGAGCGTGACCAATTACTCCAACACGCAGAGCTCGGGCAAGCTCGGCGGCATCCTCGGGCGCGCGGACACGGGAAGGAACGGCGTGATCGAACGATGCGCGAACGCGGCGAGCATCACGGGCTATCAATACCTCGGCGGTATCGCCGGCGGCGTGTTCGGCGAGGTTTCGATACGGACGAGCTTCAACCTCGGGAAGATCGAAGGCAAGAGCTTCGGCAAGATCTACCTCGGCGGCATCGCAGGAAAATTGGAGTCGGGAACGATCGACAGCTGCTATAACCGAGGCGATATCCATGGGGATCGCGCCAATCAAACGATGGGTCACATCCGCGCGGTCGGCGGGATCGTCGGCTGTGAGGAAAACCACGCGGTCGGCACGGCGGTGACCAATGTCTACCAGACGGGATCGATCGCCCTCAACACGGAGGGGATGGATCGGGCCGCAGACAATCACTACATCATGATGACGGGCCATATCTCGGGCGGCAACAGCAGCACGGACGCGAACACCATGATGTACGAGGATTGCTTCTATGAACGGGGCTGTTATCCGCAGGCGGAACCGGGGCATCCGGACTTCGCGTTCTTTCGGCATGACGAAGGTATTGCGCTCTGGGACACGCCCTATGTGACGGCGGCGACGGGCGACGAACTCAGGGGCGCGGACGTCCTCGCGGCTCTCGGGGGCGCGTTCGTTGCGGATACGGAGGGCGTCAACGAGGGCTATCCCATCCTCGCTTGGCAAAACGACGGGACGCCGCCGCCGACCCTGCTGTACGAGGTTCGGGAACCGATCGTGTTGGGCGGGACGGCGACGATCTCCGTGAGTCCCCGTTTGGCGCCGGAGGGCGAGACGATCACGGTGGAGGCGAACGCGGTCGAAGCCGGCAAGCGCGTGTATTTGGTCCGGGCGACGGACGCGGCGGGCGCCGAGATCCCCGTAGCCTTGGACGGGGACGGCGCCTATGTGTTCGCCATGCCCGCGCGGCCCGTGAACGTCAAGGTGATCCTCGAAAACGACGTATCCGGCGGGGAAAGGCACAGCCTGTCGATTCCCGCGGATCTCGACGCGATATGGACGGTTTGGACGGAATCGAGAGGCGCGGTATCACAGGGTTCCGGGGTTGCGGCGGGCGCGACGGTGTTTGTCGGCGTCCGGAAAGACCCGGACGCGCGCGCGTCGACCCTGCTCGGGATCGAGGCGCGGACCGGCGCGGGGGATATCCTTCCCGTCGAAACGCTTGAGGAAGGGTTCTTCGCCTTTACGATGCCGGACGAGGGCGCGGCGATCTCTCTCGACATCGCCTACGCGACGCTCACCGTCCGGTCGCAGATCGAGGAATCCGGAACACCGCAAGAATTGCGCGTATACGGCCGCGCGGAGATGGAAGCGCTCGCGCGGACGGACATCTATTACAGCGGTTGGTCCTCCGAGATCGATCCGATGGTCGGACGCGCCGACACGGCGGTCCCGCTCGCGGATTTGCTCGCGGACGCGGGCGTGGCCTTTGAACCCGGGGACATCCTGCGGATCGGCAGTTTGGACGGCATGTCCATGTCCTACCCGTATGAAACCCTCATCGGTACGCCGCGTTACTTCTATCCGTCGATCTTCGAGGAGTCCGAGGCGGGTCGCGCGGCCTTCGCCCCGATCCTGACGATCCGCCAAAATGTGGCGTTGCGTTCGTCGGGTACGGGCGCGGAACCCGCGGAGGGCGATACGCTGAACGCCTACCGCTTCATCTTCGGCCAGAGCGAGGAGGAATTCGTGAACCATACCAAGATCGTCGATCGCTTGCCCAAGTACGTCACATCGGTGACGGTCGTCAAGCCCCTCGTCCCCGGCGACGCGGACGGGGATCGCCTCGTCACGCTGTATGACGCGCTCTTCACCGCGCGCGCTGTGTTGGGAAGGACATCCTACTCGGAAACGCAAAAAAAGGCCATGGACATGGATGGGGATCTG
>JAISGB010000216.1 GCA_031263335.1 Eubacteriales Family XIII. Incertae Sedis bacterium | reverse complement strand
ATCCTGACGTCCCTCGGGTTTGCGTTCATCTTCAATATGTTGAGTTCGGTGAACCTGGCCCACGGCGCTCTGTACATGACTGCGGCATATCTTTGTTATTTCATCATGTCGGGGCTCGGCGTCAGCAATTGGGTCGCGCTCATTCTGTCAGCCGCGATCATGGCGGCGTTCGGCCTCGTCATGGAACGGTTCGTGTTTCGACCGTTTTTTACCGACTTTGATAAGATCATCATGCTTGGCGTCGCTATCATGACCATTCTGCAAACGGCTTCAACGATAGTTTCCGGCGGCAAGACGCAGGTGATTCAGCCCTTTGCGACAGGAACGCAGACCCTGTTCGGCGTGTCGATCTCCAACGAGAAGATCCTTACCTTCGTCATCGGCGTAGTACTCTTGGCGGCGGCCTTGTTCATGGTGAATAGGACATCGCTCGGTATGCAGATGGAGGCGGTTTCGCAAAACCGCGTCGGCGCGGCGCTCCAGGGCATCAACATCAACCGCGTTTCCGCCATGATCTGCGCGATAGGACTTGCGCTCGCGGCGGTCGCGGGTTGTCTGATGGGAGCGTATCAGGGACTGTCGCCTACGATGGGCGATACGATGAATCTGCGCATCCTCATGCTCGTGCAGTTGGCGGGCATGGGCAGTATGAACGGGATTCTCATCACGGGCGTCGTGATGGGCTTTCTTGATTCCTTTTTCCCGCTGATCATCCAGGGCAACGCGGCGTCCGCGACCGCGATTGCGATCGTCGTTATCCTGCTGCTCGTGCGGCCGAAGGGTTTCTTCGGGCACGATTTCGAGATGTAGGGAAGGAGGCCTGTAGTGAAAAAAGCTCTGCCTTTCCTCATTCTCGCGGTGTTCTTTCTTATCGCGCCGGCGGTATTCACGACCAGAACATGGCTGAACGCTTTTATCCTCGTGTTTGTAAGCATCGTGGGATCGTGCGGACTGCGCACGATCAGCCTCTCCGGGAATCTGTCTTTCGCGCAGGCCGCCTTCATCGGCCTCGGCGCCTATGTTTCCGGCGTGCTGGCAAAGACACTGGAACTTTCCCTGTGGGTCACGATCCCGATCGGCGCGCTTGCTGCGATGGCGGTCGGGCTGATCACCGGGCTCCCCTTTGCGCGGTTGCGCAACATCTATTACTGTATGGCCTCCATGTTCATGGGCGTTGCGATCATACAGTTCATCTCGGCCATGAACGTCACGGGCGGCGCCAATGGCATCACCGGCGTTCCTTCGCTCGGTAAAGAACTTTCGAAGATCTTTGATATGCCGGGCATCGGCGCCGCGCTTGAGAACGCGGGCGTCACGCGCGTACACCTTTCGGCTGATCTGTTTCTGCTCGTCACGGTTGTTTCGCTTGCCTGTCTCTATCGTTTTGAACATTCGCGCATCGGCTGGACGCTTCGTACGCTGTCGCAGTCGCCGGAGGTGGCCGCGAGCATCGGCGTCAACGAGGTGTTCTACCGACAGCTTTCGGTAGCGTTCGGTTGCTTTTTCGCGGGTCTGATCGGCGCGCTCTATGCGCATTACAGCACGACGCTGTCCCCGAACAGCTATACGATGGGAACGGCGTTGTGGCTTCTGATGTATATGATGATAGGAGGCTCGGGAAGGTTCATAGGTCCGATCATCGGCGCCTTGCTACTTGAATTTGTAAAACAGATTCCGACGATCCTCACCTCGATGAGCGGGCTTGGCGGCGTGAGCCCGGAGTTTATCGCCTTTTCCCGCTGGGCGGGGCAGTATTCGGCCTATACGCCGTTCCTGACGGCGGGTGTGCTGATCGTCGTCTGCTACTGGATTCCCGGAGGCCTTGTCAGTATACCGGCCCGGATCGCGGACGCAATCCGGGGACACTCCGCGCGCGACAGACTGGAGTCGAACGCCTGATGATTCTGCTTGAAACACATGAACTTACGAAACGCTTCGGTGGCCTTGTGGCTATGGACGCGCTCGACATCGAGATCGAAGAGGGGGCGATACACGGCCTGATCGGCCCGAACGGCGCCGGCAAATCCACGTTTTTCAATCTGGTGACCGGCGTGCTCGCGCCCACCTCGGGCAAGGTCGTATACGACGGCAGAGACATCACGAAAAGCCGGCCGCATCAGGTCGCGGCGATGGGCATCGGCCGCACTTTCCAACTGAATCCGCTCTTCGGGGACTTCACGGTCTTCGACAACGTCGCCACCGCGCACCACCTGAATCCGGGCAGTTCCGTTCCGAGCATCTATTTCAATACGAAAAAACACCGCGAAAACGAAGCGTGGGTGCGAAAAAACACGGAAGAGATCCTCGAGTTCCTGAACCTTTCACGCGTGAAAGACGAACTTGCGAAGAACCTTCCGCACGGCTATCAGAAGATCCTCGGCGTCGCGCGCGCTCTCGCGATCAAGCCGCGGCTTCTCATGTTGGACGAACCCCTTGGCGGCATGAACCCGGAAGAGATCGCTTTCTCGATCGGCGCGATTTCCCAACTGCGCGACCGAGGGATCACCGTACTCGTCGTCGAACACAATATGCAGGTCCTTTCCATCCTCGACCACGTCACCGTCATCAGTTTCGGCGCGAAGATATTCGACGGAACACCGGAGGAAGTCAGACGCGACAAGACGGTCATCGAAACCTATTTCGGAGGGGATGATTATGAATAATATTCTCGAGATCCGGGGGTTAAAGGTCATATATGGCAAGTCCGTCGCGGTCCACGACATCGACATTGACGTACCCGAGGGTTCGATCGTGACGATGGTCGGCGCGAACGGGGCCGGCAAATCCACAACGGTGAACGCGATGATCGGCATCGTAAAACCCGCTTCCGGCGCCGTGAACTTTCTCGGCGAGGATGTGACAAACCTTTCTACGGCGGATCGCGTGCGACGCGGTCTCGCGCTCGTGCCCGAAGGCCGGAAACTCTTTCCGTTCCTGTCCGTTTACAAAAACCTGATCCTCGGCGCGACGATGCGCTCGGACAAGACCGGGATTGCCGAGGATCTGGAGTTTGTCTACGAACTGTTCCCGAAGCTGAAAGACCGCCGGATGCAGAAAGCGGGCACCCTGTCCGGAGGCGAGCAACAGATGGTCGCTATCGCGAGGGGCATCATGGCGGGACCGAAGCTGCTCTGCCTCGACGAACCCTCGATCGGGCTTGCGCCTGTAGTCATCGAAGACATAGGGGAGGCGATCCGCCGAATCAACCGCAGCAAAGGTATGAGTATTTTGCTTGTCGAACAGAACGTACATCTCGGCTTCGGGTGCGCGGAATATTGCTACGCTCTGACAATAGGGAAGATCATCGCGTCCGGCCCGGTAGATGAGATAAAGAACAGCGGCGCCGTCCACAAGGCGTATTTTGGGGCTTAAAATCCCACAGAGGGAGGAGCATATGAAAGCGGCGGTATTATACGGTAAACAGGATGTACGCATTGAGGAACGGGAGATTCCCCGCGCCGGACCGGGACAGATGGTCGTGAAGATCGACTATGTCGGCGTTTGCGGTACGGATGTGGAATTTTACCG
>JAISGB010000104.1 GCA_031263335.1 Eubacteriales Family XIII. Incertae Sedis bacterium | reverse complement strand
GTATCCGCCCGGAACCCGCGCACTGCTTGCAGGGTTTCTCCGTGATCTCGCCGGTCCCGTGACAGGTGGGACAGGTCCCCACATTCGTGAAGGAGCCGAAGGGCGTGTTCTGTTGCGTCTGCACTTGGCCCGAGCCGTTGCATTGGGGACAGGTCTTCTTCGCCGTGCCGTTCTCCGCGCCCGTGCCGTGACAGGACGGGCACTCCATGGTTTTCTTCATTGCGACCGTCTTTTTCACGCCGAACGCGGCCTCGGTGAACGAGATGCGGATCGACTTCTGCAGATCCTGCCCCTTTCGAGGCGCGTTTCGCCGCGACGCGCCGCCGCCCCCGAAGATGCCGCCGAAGATGTCCCCGAAGATATCCCCGAAATCCGCCCCGCCGAACCCTGCGCCGCCGAATCCGGATCCGCCGGCGCCGAATCCCGCGTTCGGATCGACGCCCGCATGGCCGAATTTGTCATAAAGGTCCTTTTTCTTCGAATCCGAAAGAATGCTGTAGGCTTCGTTGACTTCCTTGAAGTTTTCCTCCGCTGTCTTATCCCCCGGGTTCTTGTCGGGATGGAACTCCATGGCCTTCTTGCGGAAAGCCCGTTTGATCTCATCCTCGGCCGCGCCCTTCTTGATGCCCAACACTTCATAATAATCTCGTTTATCCGCCATCAATCGTCATCCTTCATCATCCTGTTGCGCTATCCGGTTTGATCCCTCGGCGGGATTGCCCGCCGCAGTCGGATCATTCGCTCTTGTTCTCGTCGTCCACGACCTCGAAATCCGCGTCCACGACGTTTTCACCGCCGCCCGGCGCCGCGCCCGCAGCGTCTCCGTCCGCGTTCGCGCCCGTCGCGCCCGTGCCAAACCCGTCAGCCCCCGGCGTCCGGCCCGGATCGCCGCTTTGGGCGGTTTGGTACATCTTGGCGCTGACGCTGTGGAATTCGTTCGTCAAGGTATCGGTCTTGGATCGGATGGCTTCGATGTCCGTCCCGTTCAGGGCGTTCTGCAGATCGTCCTTCGCTGCGGTGATCTTGCCCTTTTCCTCCTCGGAGAGCTTGTCGCCGAGTTCCTTCAACGCCTTTTCCGTCTCGTAGATGAGGTGTTCCGCTTGATTCTTGAGGTCGATCTCATCCTTCTTCCGCCGATCCTCCTCCGCGAACTGCTCGGCCTCCTTGACCTTCGCGTTGATCTCGTCCTCGGACAGCTTGTTGGACGAGGTGATGGTGATGCGTTGCTCCTTGCCCGTCCCCATGTCCTTGGCGCTGACATTCACGATGCCGTTGGCGTCGATGTCAAAGGTGACCTCGATCTGCGGCACCCCGCGCGGCGCCGGCGGGATCCCCGTCAGTTGGAAGCGGCCGAGCGTGATATTGCCGTTGGCAAACTCCCGTTCGCCCTGCATGACATGGATGTCCACCGCCGTCTGGTTGTCGGCCGCCGTGGAGAATATCTGGCTCTTTTTCGTCGGGATGGTCGTGTTCCGCTCGATGAGCCTTGTGGCCACGCCGCCGAGCGTCTCGATGGACAGGGAGAGGGGCGTGACGTCGAGCAACAGCACGTCGTGTACCTCGCCCGTGAGTACGCCGGCCTGGATGGCCGCCCCGAGCGCCACGCATTCATCGGGATTGATCCCCTTGAACGGATCCTTGCCCGTGATCTTCTTGACCGCGTCCTGCACGGCGGGAATCCGCGTGGAACCGCCGACGAGGATGACCTTGCTGATGTCGGCGTTCGTGATCCCCGCATCGGATATCGCCTTCTTCAGCGGATCGATGGTCTTTTCCACGAGATGCGAGGTGAGCTGATCGAATTTCGCCCGCGTGACGTCCATGTTCAGATGGAGCGGCCCCGCTTGGCTGACCGTGATAAACGGCAGATTGATATTGGTCGTCTGCTGTCCGGAAAGCTCCTTCTTCGCCTTCTCCGCAGCCTCCTTGAGCCGTTGCAACGCCATGTTGTCCTTCCTGAGATCGATGCCGTTCTCCTTCGCAAAGCTGTCCGCGATGAAGTTCATGAGCGCTTCGTCGAAGTCGTCGCCGCCCAATCGGTTGTTGCCGTTGGTCGCCAAGACTTCAAACACGCCGTCCCCCAGTTCGAGGATCGACACGTCGAAGGTGCCGCCGCCCAGATCGTAGACGAGGATCTTGTGATGTTCCTTTTCCTTGTCGAGACCGTAGGCAAGCGAAGCCGCCGTCGGCTCGTTGATGATCCGCTTCACGTCGAGTCCCGCGATCTTGCCCGCGTCCTTCGTCGCCTGCTTCTGGCTGTCCGCAAAATAGGCCGGCACGGTGATGACCGCCTCCGTGACCGTCTCGCCGAGATATGCCTCCGCGTCCGTCTTGAGTTTAGCGAGAATCATCGCCGAGATATCCTGCGGCGTGTAGTTTTTCCCGTCGATCGAGATCTTGTAATCCGTCCCCATCTCCCGCTTTATGGACGAGATCGTCCGGTCCGGATTCGTGATGGCCTGCCGCTTGGCCGTCTCACCCACGAGACGTTCGCCGTTTTTCGCGAAACCCACGACGGAAGGGGTCGTCCGATTGCCCTCCGCGTTGGGGATCACGACCGGTTCGCCGCCCTCCAATACCGCCACGCAAGAATTTGTCGTTCCCAGATCGATACCTATTACTTTTCCCATTTTGTTGAATCCTCCTTGTGTTGACTATGGTTTTTTTCCGCTCGCTCTACGGACATTTCCTTTTCATTCCCGACGATCCTGCGTCCTTCCTCGTCCCCTTTGTCCGCGTCGTCCGGAAAAACCCTTTGCCAATTTTGTATTTTATTTACGAACGGGTCTCCCCGTCTGTATCGTTGTTCGCGCGGGTTTTCCGTCCCGCGCCGGCGCCTACTCGGCCACCTTGACCATCGCGGGCCGAAGCACCCTGTCCTTGAGCCGATATCCCTTCTGCAACACGCTCGTGACGCGGCCGCTCTCGTATTCGTCCGAGGCTTCCATCATCACCGCGTGATGGACATTGGGATCGAAGACCTCGCCTTCGGCCGTGATCTCCTCGACGTCGTTCTTCTTCAGCACATTGCTCAGTTGCGCGCGGATCATGTCCATGCCCGCGAGGAACTTCGCGTCCGCGCCCTCGGAGGCGTCCCGATCGACGGCACGGTCAAAATTGTCCAAGACCTCCAAGAGATCCGTTGCGAACTTGGCGTTGGCGAAGGCGTAGATGTCGGACTTCTCCTTCTCGGTGCGCTTCTTGTAGTTCTGAAAGTCGGCCGCAAGCCGCATATAACGCGGGTCCGCCCCTTCCTCCGCCTCCGATCCGTCCGTCGCGCCGTCTTCGCTTTCGGCCTCCGCGTCGGGTTCGCCCTTTGCCTCGTCCTTATCGCTTGGTACGCCCTTCTTGCCGGATCCGCCCGCCGCGCCCTTCTTGCGCTTGGACGCCGTCCCATCCGCGGGATCCTTCTTCGCGCCCTTTACGGGCGCGTCGTCCCGCTCCGTTTCCTCCGTTGGGGTCTGCCCCGTTTCGTCATGTTTGTCGCTCATCCTCGTCTCCTTCCCGCAATTTGAACGTCCTGTCTAAGTTCTTCGTCAGATAGTCGATGACGGAAGTGATCTCGCCGTATCGCATCCGCGTGGGGCCGATGACGCCCAATTTCCCCACGAACTTGCCATCCACATGGTAGGTGGCCGTGATGATGCTGCTGTCCGGCATGATGTCCCTGCTGTTCTCATCCCCTATGGTGATGGTGATCCCCTCCTTGCGCTTGGAAATGGTATCGGTGAGATCGTCCTGCTTGTCCACCATCTCCAAGAAATGCTTC
>JAISGB010000086.1 GCA_031263335.1 Eubacteriales Family XIII. Incertae Sedis bacterium | reverse complement strand
GGGACTCAATCCATACGGCGCGGTAAGCTACAAAGCGCGCGTGATCAACAATAACGGCAAGCCCGCGAGCGATTTCGCCGTACACATCCCCATTCCCACGACTTCGGCAAAACCGGCGGACCGGGGAGGCGCAACCATCGGCGCCAAATTCGAGCACGATGCCGCCATAAACAGCGAGGCAAAGGAGATGAACGACGTCACGGGCGCGACGATCCTGTATTCCGACCAATACGTGAGCGACACCGCCGACGTCTCGAGTTTTCATCCTTGGTCCCATTTCTCCGACAAGAAAGCCATCAAAACCGTGCGTATCGCGGGCAAGGAGATTCCCCGAAATACGGAACTGTCCTTCGTCTTCGGCCTGACGCTCTTGGATAAAGACGGAAACCCGGCCGGCCCCGACACGGACATCGCCAACTTATTGGCGCCTTTCTCCGGCAAGCAGAATATCTATTCCGCGCGGTACGGCGTGTCCGGGGACGTGACCAAAACCAGCGCGATATCGGAGCCGGTGGGCGTCGAGCTGCATACAGGGATCATCCAAGGTTTCATCTACAACGACCGCGATCGGAACGGCGCCTATGACGGCAATGTCGATACGCCTCGCGGTTCGGTCCCGATCAAGGTATTCAAGGATCCGAATTATCAAATCCCGCTCGACGCGAAGCATCCGTCCGTGTATACGGACCAAAACGGATATTTTTCGATCGTGAACGCGGAACACGATCAGGCCGTATACCTCGAAATCGTGAATCCGCTCGCGGCCTCGGACGGCCTGCGATTTGCAAGCGATTACGGCGTCGCGCGCGCGTCCCTCAAGAAACCCGCCATACCCGGCAGTTCGCTCGATCCGAAGGATTACGAATTGATGATCGGTCTGGGCGAACCCTATACCGTGACATTTAACGTAGGCCCGAACGCCGGCGCCAAACCCGCGGATCAAAAGGTCTATCCCGGCGACAAGGTGACGCGCCCCACCGCCCCTTCGCTTTCGGGACACAGCTTCGACGACTGGTATACGACGGACGCGTATACGACGAAATTCGATTTTGACGCGGGCGTCGGCGGGAACAACACATCCCCGACCGTGGAACTTTGCGCGCGATGGACGGAGAATACGGAAGAACCGATCCTTCCGGAGGGAACCCCCAATCCGCCAAATCCGCCAAGCCCGCCGGGGACATCCAATCCGCCGATGCCGGACGCGCAACCCAATCCGGCGGCGCCGACCGTGAATCCCAACCCGCAAACACCGATCGCGCGCCCCACATCGCCAAGCCCGTCGGCGTCGCGCGTACCGCCCAAACCGGCCGGACCGACAACGCGGCCCGCGAAGCCAAAACCGGCAAAGCCTTTCGCGACATCCGGGAGGGTTGCGCCGCCCAAACCGTCGAAAGACACAACCGCGCCCGAGCAATCGAAAAAACCGGGCATTGCGGACGCCGGCGGCGCGCTTGACGACGACGCGGGCAGACGGGGCAAAGCCTCCGGGGATACCCGGACAGGCAATTTTCTTACGGACTTGTTGAACGGCGACATATCGTTCGGCGGATTCACGACAAAGGGGACATGGGGCCTGCTCAATCTGCTGATGTCCCTCGCCGCGATCATCGTCGCGATATTGGCGCTTGTACGCCTCATAAGGCGACGAAGAAACGCCGACGAAGCGCTCGGGGGGAAGACCGACCGGCAAACAAACAATGCCTCGATCGGGATCGCGTCGCTCGTCGCGGGCGTCCTCACTCCCGTTGTGTGGCTCATCGCGGAGAACTTGTCAAACCCCGTGACCTGGATCAGCAACAGGACCCTGCTCGTGGGCGCCGTATTCCTCGTGCATATCGTCCTGTTCTGCGCGTCCGGGATCATGACCGGCAAACAAGCCGATCCCGAAAACACGAACGATCCGCCGCGAACGAACCGGTAAATCACCCGAACATCGAGCGGACGGTTCCGCTTATCCCGATACACAGGATAAAAGGAACCGTCCGCCTTGTCCTCGCGCCTTGTCCTCGGCGTAACGGCGCGCCTCCGCTCGGCCGTCAAACCGGATCGACCAATTGCTTCTCCGCTTCCTCGCGTGTGATATCGCCTGAATTGGCCGCCGCCATGATCTGCACCGTCTTGTCCCGCAGTTTATATTTGGAAAATATTGGAAGTGAAATCAACGCGCCCACCACGGGCGAGAGGATGAACAATACCCAGATGGCGCTGATGGCCGAAGGCGGTTGCGCGGCGCCCTCGCCCGATACGAAGCCGAACGCGCCGAGGATGAACATGGCTGCGGCGGCGGGTACGGCGTTCATGAATTTAAAGACAAAGGTCTGGATGGAGTAGGCCGTGCCTTGCAAGCGCTTGCCTGTAATGTACTCCCCGTATTCCACGAAATCACCCGTGAATTGCAGTTGCAGGATGAGTTGGATGCCGAAAAATATGCTGCGGACGCACATCAACACGATGAAGAGGACAAGGTTTTCATATCCGGCAAAATAGCATAGAAAGCTCATGGCCGTCTGGCCGACGATGCCGACCATCAGCAGCCGGAACTTGTCAAAACGCTTCGTCAGCTGAGGCATCAATACGCCCATGGCCAACGCCGGCACAGCGATGAACAGCGAGATCACGGTCACCATGCCGAGATCGCCGAGGCAGTTGACGGCGAAGTAGGCGGTGACGGCGTTCGTCATGCTTGTGACCGAACACACCAATGGTCGATGAGTCCCTTCCTTTTCGCGAATTCCGCCATGGCCTCATCCATTCCCTCCACGAACATCTCGGGAAACATATGGGAATCGATGTACCGGATATCGAATCCCGCCGCGCGGAGTTTCTCCAACTGGGCGTCCACTTCCCGCAGGATGGTTTCCGGCGCGGGTTTCGTCCTCTCAAACAGCGCGGGGTCGGCCAAAAAATATCCGTTTTCATCCACCAATCCGCTTGTTTCGTCCAAGGGCAGGACAGGCGCCCATTTCACCCTGTCCCACTCGGCGTTCAGCGTGGCATGCATACCGAAGCAGATCTCCTTGCGGCCGGCCAACAATTCGGCGGCTCCCTCCACGAAACGGCCGGGCGCCATGACGGAAACATTTTTGATGAAACCCGCCCGCGTCACGGCGTCGATGGCTTGGTTGGCGTCGGCGCCGCTGCCGAGATCATCGCATCGAGCGACAAATGTTATCCTTGCCATATAAAAGTCCCTCCTCCCTGTGGGGTTTTCAAACGCGGCCCATATCGGCGCGTTCAGAATTGCCGCTTGAAAAATTCAAGAATGGGCAGGATGTTCCGCGGCTCCAAATAATCCGGCCCGGCGCCCGCGTGCGGCGATCCCTCCAATATGTCCAATGCGAGATTGTCCGAGGAGGCGTTGGCGACTTCGGACAGCAGGCCATGAAACCTGACGACATCGCGAAAGTCGATCGCAGGGTCCCGCGTTCCGCTCTGGAGATAAAACGGCGGGATCGTTTCGCCGATATAGTTCTCCGCGCTTGCCCGATCCACCTTGTCTGTGACGCGCGACGGACGACCGCCGAAATACTGTCGACACATGTACGGAAGCATGAGGCGTATGAGGAAGGATGTGCGCCTTTCCCGTACGGCGTCCCGGATCCAACGAAAGCTCAACACCGGGCACAGCGCGGCGATGGCGCGCACCGCGTAGGGGGCGTTTTCGTTATGCCCCTTCAATCCGACGATCGTGACGAGGTTCCCGCCCGCCGACGTACCGTAAAGGCACAGCCGATCCGCGTCAAGCCCATATTCGTCCGCGTTTGCCTTGATGTGCAGGATGGCGTTCATGAGGTCGTTCTCCGCGGCGGGGTATTTGCTCTTCGGGGCAAGCCGGTAGTTGACCGAAATCAGGGCAAAGCCCTCCCGCAGGGCAAAGAAACCCGGATACATATGCCAGTCCCGTTTGTCCATATGCGTGAAGCCGCCGCCATGTACGATCACGAGGGTCGGCAGAGGCTCTTCGGTTCGGCCTTCGGGATAATAGAGGTCATATCTCTGTTGCGGGTGATCGCCGTAGCGGATGTCGAGCCGCTTGTCTTGGATCCAATCGATCTTGGGTACGGGAATTTTCGGGCCCATGTCGATCCATTCGGGGACGAATTTTGTTTTGCGGATGGGAGGCGGCATCACGATCTCTCCTTTCTTAAAATCACTGCGGCTTCGTAGGGGGCCAATCGGGACTCCGTCATATAGACGCTTGTTTCGCGGTTCGTCAACAACAGCTTGGCGTTTTCATTCAAAAACCCGGCCGGCGGGGCGAAGTCCAAAGACCGCGCGGTAAAATTGCAGCACACCAAGAGCGTTTCCCCGTCCAAGACGCGCGTATAAGCGAAAACGTTCGGATCCTCCTGCGCGTACGGTACGAAGTCCCCGTACACCACAATGGGATACGCGCGCCGCAGACGGATAAGCGCTTTGTAGAAGTTCAGCACGGAGTCCTCGCGCGCCGGTTGCTCTTCGGCGTTGATCTCGGTGTGGTTGGGGTTGATGTCCATCCAAGGCGTCGACCGCGTGAACCCCGCGCCGGGCGCCGCGTTCCACTGCATGGGGGTTCGGGCGTTGTCGCGGCTTTTCAGGCTGATATAGCGCAACATGTCCTCTTTCGAGATTTCTCCGCTTTTCACGTAGCGACGATAGGCGCCTCGGCTTTCGTTGTCCCGCAACTGATCCGGGGAGGTGAAACGCATATTGGTCATGCCCAATTCTTCACCTTGGTAGATAAACGGGGAACCCTGCATCATATGCAGGCAGGTCGCCAACATTTTGGCGGAAGCCTCTCGCTCCGCTCCCTCGTCCCCAAGCCGTGAAAGCATACGGGGTTGATCGTGATTGTTCCAGAACAGGGCGTTCCAACCGCTGTGCGCAAGCCCCTGTTGCCACTTTGCCATCACGCTTTTCAATGGGAGCAAGGGTATGGTTCGATCGTTCCACTTAAAGGTCTCGCCGCCGTCCAGGTCCATGTGTTCAAACCAGAACACCATGTTGAGTTCGTCGCCGCTTGGATCGGTGAGGCGGCGGGCGTCCTCCAAGGTGGAGGCCGAAGCCTCGCCCACCGTCATGAGATCACGGCCGGACAAAGCCTCTCTGCGCATCTCCCGCAAATACTCGTGTACCTCGGGGTTGGCGGCGATGCGTTCGCGGGGATCGAAGTATCCGCTCCGGCCCACCGGCCCGTCCGAAAAGTCGTCCGGCTTTGCGATCAGGCTGATGACGTCCATACGAAAACCATCCACGCCCTTTGACAGCCATCGGCGCATCATCGCGTAAATATCCCGGCGCAGGAGAGGATTCTTCCAGTTCAATTCAGGTTGCCGGGGTGAAAACAGGTGCAGATAGTACCGGTCGCTTTTCTCGTCCAATGTCCAAGCGGGGCCGCCGAACAGCGCGCCCCAGTTGTTGGGCGGCCCGCCGTCCGTCGCGGGTTCCCGCCATATATAATAGTCGCGTTTGGGATCGGCTTTATCCGACCGAGCGGCCTTGAACCAAGGATGTTCGCTTGAGGTATGGTTGACGACCAGATCGATGATGAGCCGAAGGCCGCGGGCATGGACCTCGGCCAACAGTCTCTCGAAGTCCTCCATGTCGCCGTAACGGGGGTCAATCGCCTCGTAATCGATTATGTCGTAACCGTTGTCGTAACCCGGACTCGGATAGATGGGGGAAAGCCACAGCACATCCACACCGAGGGCGGCAAGGTAGTCCAATTTGCCTATGATGCCGGGAATGTCTCCGACGCCGTCCCCGTTGCCGTCGCAAAAACTTTGCGGATAAATCTGGTAGACGACGCTCTCCTTCCACCATTTTCGTTCATCCATCGGCCGCAACCTCATCGGGTACGGTGATAAGAACCCGGCCAAACTCGGCGCAAGGTCTGCCCTTGGTGAGACCGTAGCTTGCGCTTCCCTCCGTGATCTGCTTCGCGCAGGCCAGATAGTCGTCGATATAACTCTTTTCCGTCGGAAACCCATGGTGGCCGGGCCATACGGAGTCGAACGCGTCCCACAGACGTTTCAGCCGCAACATGGAATCGAGAAACACCGCGGGCGGACACGCCTCGCCCGCAATGTGCAGGAGGATCCCCCACTCGCAAACGGTATCGCCGCTGAACAGCATGCCGGCCCGGCGATCCAAGAAACAAACCGAGCCGGGGGTGTGTCCGGGGGTGGGTATCACCTCAACATCCCGCTCTCCCAACCGGAACACATGCGTATCCCCAAAATGCCGGTAATTGCCGCTCGTGTCTATGTTCAGCAGGTCTTTCGCAAACAGGCTCATCAGGGCATACGCCGCACGGGACATGCCTTCCGCCGCGACCCCCAAGGTATACCGGGGATCCGTATGCAGGGCGAATATCTTCTTGTCGGCCTCGTGATACCAAATTTCGTCAAAAAAGTGATTCCCTCCGATGTGATCCAAATGCGCGTGGGTATTGGCGACCGTCACGGGCAGATCGGTCAGGCTTTTTACGATCCCGTCAAAGCCCTTGAAACCGAAACCGGTGTCGATGAGCAAGGCCTTTGCCTCGCCGCAAAGCAAATAGCAAAGCCCTTGGGTGAATCGGGTCTTCTCCTCGATCGCAAAGGTGTTTTCATTGATTGGATGGATCGTATAGCGGCCGAACGTCATGAAACTCTCCTTCCGAAGGGCAAAACCTCAAAATATTTTATCGGTTCATGGCGTCATTATACGCAAGGGCGCGTACAATATATTTCATTATTTTAATGTATATATGATTATTTTAATGTATTTCCGTGTTTTTTGCCGGAAAACGAAGGGAAGCGGGCGGATCCAAGCTACTCAGCCAAACGCCGCCGCCTGTATTCTATCGGGGTCATGCCTGTCACATGCTTGAACGTGGCCGTATAGTAACTCTGATCGCAAAAACCATACAGCAACGCGATCTGCGCGATGGAATATTCGGTATGGCGCACGAAGTAGCAGGATTCCTGTATCTTTCGCATCGCGGTGTACGCCGTGAAGGACATGCCTGTCTCTCGTTTGAATCGGGCCGAAAGGTACGCGGGATGCAGGCCGGCATACGCGGCGACGTCGCTCAGCGACACCTTGGCGTCCAAGTGGTTCTCCACATAGTGCATCACCTTGACGATGGGGGCGGAGTAGGACGCCTCCAACCGCCGGCGCACCAAGGAGATGAACTGCAACAGTATATTCTCTTCAAACGCCAATACGGCGTCACGAGCGGTCATTTCCTCAATCCGTTGGGTCAGCGCGTCGCTCAGCGCGAAGGCGTCGTTGGCGCCGGCGCCGCCCCGAATGGCTGCGCGGGACAAAAACGCGATGGAACCGATCATGGAGTTTTTCGCCGACCGCAGTGAGTCTTTGGCCAACACCGCCTTTTCGCCTTGGGCGGTGATCTCCCGCAATGAGGCCATCGCCGCCTCGCCGTCGCCCTTTGTGACGGCCTCGGAGAGTTTTTCTTCAAGCGCGTAGGGGCTGTGCCTGAACATGGATTCCCTGTCGGCGTAGATGCTGTCATAGTATTGTTTGGGCTTCGCGAGCGCTTTGCCCAGGCCCGGAACGTGCCGGTTTTTCTCTATAAATTCGTACGCCAAA
>JAISGB010000079.1 GCA_031263335.1 Eubacteriales Family XIII. Incertae Sedis bacterium | reverse complement strand
GAATCGCTTTGTCAGCCCCTGTAATTCAAGAATGGTTTCCATATCCGTATCATCCTCCTGCCGATCGCCGGCCGATTTCACCCGCGTCTTGACGCTTGCGTCGTTGTTTGTCGGATCGCGCCTGCAGACCTCTGACGACAGACCAAATACCGTTTGGAAGGAATATCGCGAAGAGCATGACGATCAATGCATACACAAGTTGATAATAATCTCCGAGAAAACGCAAGAGTTCCGGCAACAGGGTGATAATGATCGTACCGATGATGACGCCGTACATGCTGGCCAATCCGCCGAACATCATCATGACGACGAACAAGACCGTCATCTCCAACGTGAAGGCCGTAGCCGACACATAGTTGTTGTAGCCGGCGTAAAACGCGCCCGCAATCGCGCCATAGACGGACGCGAGCGTAAACGCCGTGATCTTCGCCTGCGCGAGGCTGATTCCGCAGGATTCCACCGCGTCGCTGTTGTCACGGACCGCAAGGAAGGCCCTGCCCCATTTTGAGTGGATGATTCGATAGGTCAGGATCGACATAAGCCCGACCACAGCCAAGATCAAATAATAAAACTGCTCCGAAGTCTTGAGTTCGACGCCGAATACGAAAAAATTGGGGACGTTTTTAATGCCCAAAGCCCCGCCGACAAAGGCCCAGTTGTTTTCAATATAGCGAAGCACTTCGGTAAACGCCAACGTGACCAACGCCAAAAAAAGCCCCTTCACGCGCAAGGACGGATAGCCGAGGATGATTCCGACCGCGAAACCGAGAATGATCGCAGGAACCAAACCGAACCAAGCCGGCAATCCGAGCTTTGTGGTAAACATGGCCGAAGCATAGGCGCCAAGCCCAAAGACGCCCGCCATCCCGAAATTTGTCTGACCCGCCATGCCCGAGATAAAATTCAGGCCATAGACGGCGATCATATAGATGAGCGCCATGTTGATCAAATGCAGATAGTAAGCGTTTGACAGTATCATGGGGATGAACAGCGCAACAATACAGATGATCGCCGGTGGGCCGAAACGCTTCCCGGTTTCAATTGTCATCAATCTTTTCATGCCGCCTTGCCTCGCTTTCTCGTTGCCTTATCGGGCTTCACCCGCTCCGTGTCCCTGCGGAAAAACCCCGACAGCCCGGCCGGCTTGATCATCAGAAAGACAATCAAAAGAATGAATCCGATGGCGTCCTTGTATCCGGGATTCAGCGCGTAAGCGCCAAAGTTCTCCACGATTCCGATGAAAACGCCCCCGGCCAATGAGCCGGGCAGACTGCCGAAACCGCCCACGACGGCGGCGGCGAACCCCTTCAGGCCGATCATGGTCGCCATGTTCAACGAGAGATCGAAGAGAGGAATGAGCAGGATGCCGATCACGGCGCCGAGTATAAAGCTGATCGCGCTTGCGATGCGCATATATTTCTTTACGTTGATCCCCATCAGCGCGGCAGCCGTCGTGTTTACGGATACGCAGGTCATGGCTTTCCCCGCTTTTGTGAAGCTGATAAACACCTGTACGCCGACAGCCAACAGAATGCCCACGACGATGATATACACATAGACGCTTGCCGTTGTGGCCGGGCCGATATGGATTTGGCCTCTGAGAAAACCCGGCAACGGCAACGCGGTCGCCCCGTAATGCAACCGAACAATTTCACCGATCACTTTTGCGAGCATGATGGTCGCCATGATTGACGTCATATGTTCCTTATGCCTGAGCGGAATGAAAATGATCGTTCCGATCAGGATCCCAAACACGCCGATGATAACAACCGTCGCGACGGTGGACGCGACGACGCCGGTTACGGCCATAAATGTCAGGCCAAACATATATGCGCTGAGCATAATGACCTTGTCGTGCGCAAACGTGATCATGGCGGTCGTATTCCAAATCAATGTAAGTCCCAGGGCGACAAGACCATAGATGAATCCCATTGCGACGCCGCTGACAAGCAGTTGAAGGAATGTTTCCATGTCTGTTTTCTCCGTTATTTGGCAAAACAAAAGCATGGTTGCGCATCGCCGGACGGCGACGCGCAACCATATGGTTTCCGGCGGCGCCGCTACTCTGTGCCCTCGTCGGTAAAGTCCAACGTCGCTTGCGTGTGCAATGTGCCGTTTTCGTCCAATTGAATGATCTGCATGGATTTGTTGATGAATTTGTCCGACGTATCGGTCGGCTTGTTGTAGATGCCGTTTAATGTCTGAAATCCTTGCAATTCTCCCATCGCGACCGTCACATCATCCTTGTCCTTGCTGCCGGCTTGTTCGATTGCGGCAAAATAGTATTGCAGACCGGCGTAATAGCCGGCGGCCAAGAAGTTCGGCTCGATACCGTATTTTTCGGAATAGCTCTCCTTAAATGCCAGGACCGATTCATCCGAACTGTCGTTGTTGTATTCACAGGTGGAATACCAACCGTCATACCATTCCGGCTCCATGCGGGCGCGCATGTCGGGGGAAGTCGGCCCGCCCGAAGCGTAACAGGCCATACTCTCGTTCATGCCGAGTTCATAGACCTGGCGCGAACAGGCGACATAGGGATCCGAGAGCGTCCAGAGCAACAGGGCGTCGCAGTTTTCGTTTTTGATCGTCATGAGTTGGCTTGTAAAGTCTTTGTCGTCCACGCCGCAGGTCTGCACAATGTATTCCACATTGTGGTCGTCGAGATATCCCGTGATGCGATCGACCGCTGTCTGCCCAAAGTCGTCGTTCGCGGCCAGGATGCCGATCTTTTTGCAACCGAGATCTTCCGAAATGAATTTTGCCGCGGCCGCAGCCGTATATCTGTCGATGACGCGGTTCTGAAGCATATACGGATTGGTCACGGCCTCGGCAACCGCGACGCTCGTCGCGCCCGAGATCTGCAAACGTTGATTTTCATCGATAATGCTTGCGATCGCGAGCATCTGGACGGAAAAGTGAGGGCCGAGAATCATATCGTAGCTGTCGTCCATGAAGATCTTCTGCGCGATATTCATCCCGGAATCCTGCGTGGAGCCGCCATCCTCTATCTTCAGTTCGATTTTCGCGCCGAGGATCCCGCCCGCCTCATTCTGTTCGTCAACCGCCAACTCAATCGCGTTCGCCATCATCTCCCCGTCCGCCGCGCCTGTTCCCGTCATGGGCATCATCGCGGCGATCTTGATCGTTTCTCCGCTCAAATCACCGGACGCGGCGTTCTCATCCGAGCCTGTGTCGGAAGCCTCTCCGCCTCCGCCTCCGCCCCCGCCGCAGGCCGCAAACAGCAGGACAACGGCAGTACAAAGCGCAATGATCCATCTTTTTTTCTTCGTCTTCATGTTCATGATTTCCTCCCAATCATCCGGAAACAGCGATAGGATCGTTCCTCCGTCCGTTTCTTCCAAGAACTTCCGGGATGCCCGGCTTCCTCTTGACAGGCATTCATGCCTATTGAGATTATATGCTTAACATTTCAAATAAATCCAATAACATTTTGGCTTCCCCGTATAACTTTGCAATCCCGCGAAGTTTTTTGAGCCGGCATGTACTTGCGTTTCCGCAATGCGCCGCGCCGCAACGGCAAAGCAAAGTAATTGCGCCGCTTGCTTTTCCGGCTGAATCATGTTTGAATAAATAAGGAAGGAATGAGGGTTTGCGCGCTCAAAGCGCGGCGAATCGCGCCGGGAGGAAATTGCGATGATGAGCATCGATGAAATGCAGGATATATTGAACGAATTGGCCGAGGAACTGCCGCCCGTTTTCTACAAGGAACTGAACGGCGGCATACTGCTGTTGCCCGAGGCGCAACTGAGCAAATACGCGCGCGCGAACGATCTGTACACCCTCGGCGAATACAGGCGAAGCCCCGGGATGGGACGGTATATCGTCATCTTCTACGGCAGTTTCATCGCCCTGTTCGGGCGCCGGTCCGACGCGTTGATGAAACAGGAACTGAGAAAAACCCTGCGGCACGAATTCACCCATCACCTCGAATCCTTGGCCGGAGAGGACGGCTTGGAGCGAGAAGACGACGAATTCATGCGGAACTATCTGAATCTGTGATCCGTATATGTTTTTCGCAATTCTTTTGTAATGTTCTTGTAAACCAATTGCAATTATATTATACTGTTCCTATGCGAACCCAAAGGGTTCTTTGCAATAAAACACCAAGAGGCATTGAATGGATTCCTATTTCCCGCAATTCACAAACTATCTGAAAGACAAGAAAAAGATGGCCGCCAATTCCATCACCGCGTATCTGCGCGATCTGCGCGAATACGCCGCGTTTTTGGACGAGAAGCAGACGGGCGCGCCCACCGACGCCACCGAGGCCGACGTGGCGGCTTATCTGCTGAAGCTCAAACAGGAAAACAGGACCGCGGCCACCGTCAACCGGAAGTTGGCCTCCATACGCGCGTTCTACAAATTCACGAACAAACTTGGAATTATGTCAACCAACCCCGCCACGGAGATCAAGACGCCCAAGATCGCGCGCAAGGAGATCGAGTACCTGACGATAGCGGAAGTGGAAAAGCTGTTGGCGCAACCCGGGGATACCGTCAAAGGACTCAGGGACACCGCGATCTTGGAGGCGCTCTACGCGACGGGGTTGCGCGTAAGCGAACTCATCGAAACGAATGTGGACGACGTCAATCTGCGTATGGGGTTCATCACCTGCAACGGCGAACACGGCAAGGCGCGGATCATCCCCTTGGGCAGACCCGCCCGGGCGGCGTTGGAGGTCTACATCTATGAGGATCGGGGAAAGCTCCTGCGCGGCAAGAAGGATGAGGAAAAGGCTCTCTTTCTCAATTATTATGGAGAACGAATCACGAGGCAGGCGCTCTGGAAAATACTCAAGGGCTACGCGGCGCAAGCGGGCATAGAGAAGAAGATCACGCCGCAGACGTTGCGAAACTCCTTCGCCGTCCACATGATACAGAACGGCGCCGACCTCAAATCCTTGCAGGAACTGCTCGGCCATGAGGATCTCGCGGCGACGCAGATCTACCTGAGCGTTTCCAAGAACCGCATCAAGGATGTATACGATCGGGCGCATCCGCGCGCTTAGTGACGACACAAGAGAATCTTATAGCAAAGCAGATCGCATATAAGCGCATCCGCGCGCTTAGTGACGATACAGGTAACTGCTCAACGGTCGCGCTATTTTTGATTTGACTTGACTTGAGTTACCCGTGATTCACCGTTTGGATCGCCTTGGGCAACGTGTCCGCGATGTCCGTCGCGATCAGCCCGTATTCCCCGATCTCGTCCGCCTTGATGTCCCCGGCAAGCCCGTGGATATATACGCCCGCGCGGGCGGCGGCCCGTGCGCCGAAGCCTTGGCCCGCGAAGGACGCGATGACGCCGGACAGCACATCCCCGCTGCCGCCGGTGGCCATGCCCGGATTGCCCGTGGGATTGACGGACGTATTCCCGTCCGGCGACGCGACGAGCGTTTCGGATCCCTTCAATACCGCTATGGCGTGAAAGCGTTCGGCCAACGCGCAGGCGGCGTCCGCCCTGTCCGATTCGATCGCACGCGGTTCCGTCCCCAACAGCCGCGCCGCCTCTCCGGCGTGGGGCGTGAAGATGGCGCGTACCGCCGATTTGCGCAAGTCCAATCCCCTTGCCGCCATGATGTTCAGCGCATCGGCGTCGATGACCGCGATCCCCGCATAGGCGCCGAGAACGGATTCCAAGGTTTTCACCGCGCCCTCGTCCGTACCGAGTCCGGGACCGATGGCGATGGCGTCCCACCGTTCGATATCTTCCTCGATCGCCGCCCGTGTCACGCAGGTTGCGCAGGGAACGAGGGACTGTACGATGGGAAACAGCGTCTCGTCGATCGATACGGTCACGAGTCCGGCGCCGCTCCGAAGCGCCCCCATCGCGCCGAGCGCGGCGGCGCCCGCCATGCCCGGGCTGCCCGCAACGATCAAGACCCTGCCGCAATCCCCTTTGTGGATGTTGCGGTGGCGCTTTTTCAGCACATTCTTCACTTCATTCTTCGTGATCGTATCCATTGAGATCGCCTCTCCGCGGGAACGCCGGATTTCCGGCTTATACGAGATGAAAAACGGCCGACGCCAAGGTAAAGTAGATGAGGCACGAAAACGTGTCCGTAAGGGTGGAGATGAA
This sequence comes from Eubacteriales Family XIII. Incertae Sedis bacterium, assembly GCA_031263335.1. GTDB lineage: Bacteria > Bacillota > Clostridia > Peptostreptococcales > Anaerovoracaceae > JAISGB01. Next base: position 3,007 of record JAISGB010000079.1, on the reverse strand, counting down.
GGGCGCTGCCATCAGCGCCGGATCGATGCCAATCTTCTTCGCCAACAGCGGCAACATGCCGCCGAGGCATTTCGCGAGCACGATGACGATGATCTGGGCGATGCATACCGTGACGCCGATGTCCAAGGGTTCCCCGTCCAAAAACAATATCTTCAAAAGGTTGATGGCGCTCAAGCACACGCCCAAGAGGATGCTGATGCGCAATTCCTTCCAAAGCACCTTCGCCGCGTCCCTCGGTTCGATTTCCCCCACCGCGAGGCCGCGAATGATCAATGTCGACGCCTGACTGCCGCTGTTGCCGCCCGTACCCATGAGCAACGGCAGATACGTCATCAAGCTCGCGACATCCGTGAGCAATAATTCAAATCGTGAGATGACGAGTCCCGTAAGCATGGCGCTGAACATGAGAAGGATGAGCCAAGGGAAACGGTTGCGAACCTGCCGAAAGACGCCCGTATCCAAATATTCCCGATCGTCGCTCCCAAAGACGCCGCCCATCCGCTCGATGTCCTCGGTGACCTCCTCCTCGACAACCCGCAGGATATCGTCTACGGTGATGATGCCGACAAGTCGCTTTTCGTTGTCCACGACGGGGATGGCCAGAAACCCATATTTCGTGAACGCCTCCGAGACCTTCTCCTGATCGTCGTACACATTGACGTACACGATGTCCCCAACCATGAGATCCGCGATGAGTGTATCCGCGTCACGCGTCACGAGACTCCGCAGGGACACGATGCCGAGCAACTTCCTGCCCCAATCCTTGACATAGCAGGTGTAGACGGTCTCGCTGTCCATACCCGCCCGTTTGATATGGGCGAGTGCTTCCCCCACATTCCAGTTCTTCCGCAACGTGATATAATCCGGCGTCATGAGGCTGCCGGCGCTGTCCTCGGGGTAATTGAGGAAGGTGTTGATGAGTTTGCGCTCCTCCTTGGTGGATTTCTCGAGGATCTTATCGACGACATTCGCGGGAAGTTCCTCCAAGACGTCGATCATGTCGTCAAAATCCATCTCGTCGATGATGTATTGGATTTCCTTATCCGTAATGCCTTTGATGATGGCCAATTGATCGTCCGTGGACAGGCGGGAAAAGACCTCTGCGGCCTCGTCCTTGGGCAACATGCGAAAGAGAATGATGGCCGGTTCGATGCCGAGCCGATCCGAAGTCTCGCCGATGACATCCGCGACATCCGCTTCATTCAGCTGCAACACCTCATTGCGGGCGCCGATATACTTCTTCGCGTCCAACAATAAGATGATCTTCTCTTCCGTTTCTTCAAAGTTCTTTCTGTCCTCCATCATCCTGTCCTCTTCAAAAAGATTATGTCATATCTTCAATCAATAATCAACCTTGCGGGAAGAGGCTGTAATCCGTGAACCGGCATGATATAATTGTTTAAAGAAATCAATGGCGGAGGATATCGTGTTAGAAGAAACCTATAAGGCAACAGTTGAATATTTTGATCTTAAAGGCAAGTCTGAACGCAAAAAAATTGGCCAGTTCTTCACTTCCCGTGCAACGGCCGAGTTTATGGGAAGCCTGTTCGATGCAAAAAGTGAAAACGTACGAATCGCCGATCCGGGGGCGGGAACAGGTGTGTTGTCTTCGGCATTATTGGACCGCATTTTTGAGTTGCGGCAAATTAAGTCGATCGATCTTGATTTGTTTGAGAACGATGAAAAAGTGTTGTCGGTGTTAGAAGAGAATATCGCTCGATGGAAGTGCGCCGCCGAGAGAAAATCAATCAAACTTCATGTTACGCTTACCAAAGACAACTTCATTTTATATAATCGATCCAAATGGCATGATGAACTTTATCGGGGCGAATACGACTTCATTATTTCAAATCCCCCTTATAAAAAAATCCCGAAATCGTCTCCCGAAGCGGGGGTTATGGGACGGATCGTGCATGGACAACCAAATTTATATTTTTTGTTTATGGCAATGGCCTGCAAACTCCTGAAAATCGATGGGGAACTGGTTTTCATCATGCCGAGGTCGTGGACGTCAGGATTGTACTTCAAAGCCTTTCGACAGTATTTTTTGTCCAATATGCGTATCGAGCGCGCACATCAATTTGTTTCGAGAACGCGCGTTTTCGAGCATGAAGATGTGCTTCAAGAGACGATTATATTAAAAGCGAAAAAAACCCAAGAACGAGCGGATGAGGTTGTGATTTCATCGAGCGCCGGCACAGCCGATTTCACAAGTCCCGGCGCGTTGCGCGTCCCATATTATCTGTGTGTCAAAAACACGGGTGACAGGTTCGTGTATTTGCCGACTTCGGCGGAAGAATTGGAGATACTGTCCGAGATGGAATCTTTTAAAGATACGCTTTTGTCGTTGGGATTTCGGATGAAGACCGGACCGACGGTGGATTTTCGGACGATGGAATCAATTCATGATGAGGCTGAACCGAACGATTTTCCTCTGCTTTGGGCGCAACATTTTTCATCCGGCCGTATACGGTTCCCGGTTTCGGATGCGCCGGGACAATATATTTCGTCCGAGCGAAAGGCTTTATTGATCGACAAGGACAATTATCTTCTCGTCAAAAGGTTTTCGTCGAAGGAGGAAAAACGCCGCTTGCAACCGGCGATATTACTGTCGACGTCTATTCCCGGATACGATAAATTCTCTGCGGAAAATCATTTGAATTATATAACAAACAGCCACGGCGGTCTGGATGTTGACGAGGTGTATGGGCTTTATGTTATTTTTAATTCGACGCTGTGGGATCGTTATTATCGCATTTTGAACGGCAGTACACAGGTCAATGCGACGGAATGCAACTCTTTTCCGATGCCGGACTTGCAGACGGTGCGTAAGCTCGGGGTACGTATACAAGGGAAAACACATTATTCTACAGAGGTGTGTGATACTATCATCAGGGAGGAATTCAGTGATCACAGACGACGCAAAAATGATTTTGTCCGCACTGGGTATGCCGCAAAAGCAACGGTCTGATATTTGCGCTTATACACTTCTTGCGCTCGCCGGTGT
>JAISGB010000013.1 GCA_031263335.1 Eubacteriales Family XIII. Incertae Sedis bacterium | reverse complement strand
CATGCGGGACCAGTCCATTCCGACCGGGCTGCGGCAGGCGCCGCCCCAGCCGCCTTTGCCGCCGGCCGCAAGCATCGTCTTGCGTTTCGCCCATCCCCGCGCCAACGCGCGGATGTCGTGCGCCTCCAATCCGCATTCCTTTGCCGCCCACTGAGGCGTCTTAGGCACACCGTCCCCTTCTCCGAGGATGTAGTCCGCCCATTCGTCAAAGCCCTCCGTATGCGTCTTCACGTATTCCTTGTCGTAAGTCCCCTCGGTCAGCCATACGTAGGCGATCGCCGCGGCGAACGCCGCGTCGGTCCCCAGCCTGGGCGAGAACCATTTGCCGCCGTACAGCGCGTTCGTATGGTTGAAGTAGGGATCGATGAATACGAATTCCACGCCGAGGTCTTTCAGCCATACATAGGCGATCGCCGCGGCGAGCGCGGCGTCGGTCCCGAGTCGGGGCGAGAACCATTTGCCGCCGTACAGCGCGTTCGTATGGTTGAAATAGGGGTCGATGAATACGAATTTTACGCCCAAATCATGGAGCCATTGCCGCCGCACCGTACTCTCGAACGCGCCGTATATGCCGTTGTTGGTCTCGGGATCGCTGGACCAGAACACGATCATCTCGCAATTTTTCAGGCAGTCCTCAAAGAGATCCGTCTGCTCCGCGAGGCCGAGGCGACCGGTCTGCCCCCACATATGCACCGCGCCCCAATGCCAACCCTCCCAACTGTCGGGATTGTGATCCGCATAGGTCATGCCGATCGCGTTCATGAAGCGGAACAGCACGGAATGGCGGTAGTTGACCGTTCCCCACAGGTGGTGGGAACTCGGTTCGATGATCATGGATCCGGGTCCTACCTCACGCTTGCAACGCTTGATTTCGCCCGCCACGGTATCCAACGCCTCATCCCATGTGATGCGCTCATAGCCGGGATATTTCGGATCGCCGCCCGGTTGCGCTTCACCGCGCTTCTCCTCGTTGCGTTCTCCGTTCACGTCGAAACCGATGCGCCTGAGCGGGTACAGGATGCGCTTTTCCGAATGGATCATCGCCTTGTAACCCGCCGTAACGGGCGTCATCGTCGTCTTGCGGGGCGGAGAGAATTTTCGGCCCCTCGCCTCGATCTCCCATGAAGGCGCGTCCTCGTCCGTCAGGTCGATCGGGGTAACGCGAACGATCTTGTTCTTTTCCTCATCCACATAGGCGTAACACGGACCGCCCGTCGTCATCTGCGTCTTGCGTACAAGCTTTCCCATGGCAAACCTCTCCTCTCAAACATCCCATTTCAAACATCCCAGTCATCCCATTTTGGCCAACCCAACATCAAACCGCCGGGAATTGCGCTGTGCTTTCCCGGTTAATTGCATCATAATACATACGCGCGAGAAATGTAAAATGCGCAATTTTAATTTATGCATCGATAAATATATGATGTGCAATTTTGATTGGCGTATCGAAAAATATACGATGCGCGATGTTGATTTATATTATCGATCAATGGCGCCGGATGGGCGTCAATGCGTACGGGGACCGGATCTCTGCCGGAATATGGCGCGTGGCAACGCCCGCAACAACAGATAAACAATCAACCCGACGATCGCGCCGGCGATGATCGATGAGATCAGCAGAAGCGGTAGGCTCGTAAAGATCGCCGCGTTCTTGACGATCAACGATGCGAGAAGGATCTGGCCCGTAATATGGGCGGCGGAACCGCCGACGGAAACGCCGACGACGCTGAACACGCGCGCGCGTTTGAGCAGGATCATCGCGATAACGGCCAAGATCCCGCCGGATAAGGCGTAAAACATGGCGAAAGCGCCCGTGAACATGAGTCCGGCCAAGAGGATTCTGAGGATATTGACCGCAAACGCAGCGCGGCCTCCGAGGATATACAGCGCGGCAAGCGTCGCGATGTTCGCGAATCCGAGCTTGACGCCGGGGACGGGGATCGGCAAGGGAATGAGGTTCTCGATATAGGAGAGGGAGAAGGCGACCGCCGCAAGCGCTGCGCATATTGTGACGGCGCGGATCCGTGTGCGGGCGGATGAAGGGGAACGCGGGATCGCCCGCTTCGCCGCTTCCGCGGCCGGGGGCGCGTCGTCAGTATGTGAATGCGTCAATGTCGCGTTCCCCTCCCGTAATCTCCACGGAGAGCCTGTTTGGCAGGCATACGATGCTCTGTCCGCCCAACCGGATGGGCGCGTGGTGTACGCAGTCCTTTCCGGGACAAGTCGCGCCGGCCACACGCACCTGCATCACGTCCGCGTCGCCCGCCTCGATCACGATGCGGTTTTCGTAGTTTCCCTGAACGACGATCTCCCGCGCCTCCCCGATCGGATAGACGCCGTAAAGCGCGCCGTCCACCGTGATACGCACATCCGCGTCGTCCGCGTAGACGCCGCCGCGCGAAACGAGGGCCGCGCCGATCGTCGCGAGGATCAGCAACGCCGCGATGAGGATGATATCCGCCCTTCGGATCGGGTTTCCCGGTTTATTGATTTCCGTCATGATCCCCATCCTTTGAAACGGAAACCGGCTCATAGTTGACGTCGCCGGTTGTGATCACCGTGCCGTCTGTCTTGACGAGTACGGCCGGAATATCGTTCTGTTCCAAATACACCCGCGCCCGATCGCTGCCGAGGATGACGCACATCGTGGTGATCCCCTCCCCATCGACGGATTTCTCCGTCACGGCGGTGATTCCGGCCAGATCCGTCCGCGCGGGAAAACCGGTCGCCGGATCGAGTATATGGTGATAGCGTGTACCGTCCTGAACGAAAAACCGTTCATAGGTACCCGACGTACCCACCGAGACCGTCCCTGTGACCTCGACGGATCCGATGATGGCTTCCGCGCCTTCGGACGCGGGCAGAGGATTTCGGATGCCGACCTTCCACGGAGCGCCCCCTTGCTTTTCGCCGACGGTCACGATGTTGCCGCCGAGGTCGATCAACGCCGACTCCACACCCTGCTCGGTGAGGTACTCCGCCATCTTGTCCGCGATGAACCCCTTTGCGATGCCGCCGAGGTCGAGACGCGTCGCGGGATCCTTCAAGCGAACGCGATTCCCCGACAGCTCGATGTTTTCAAAACCCACGGACGGCAGAGCCGCTTCGATATCCGAGGGGTTCGGCGCGGCGCGATCCTCCGTATCGGAGGAAAAATCCCAGAGCGCCGACACGCCGCCGATCGTGACGTCAAACTTCCCCTCGGATACGGCCCCGTAATACAGCGCCCTTTCGAGCAGGGCCGCCGTTTCGTCCGAGACCGTCGTTTCCGCGCCGCCGGCCCCGTTGATCTTCGAGACCTCGCTGTCCGCGACGGTGCGGCTCAACCGTCGCTCATAATCCGCGCACAACGCGAGCGCTTCCGCCGCGCAGTCCTCGTCGTCCCGTGAAAAAACGGTGACGGAACAGACCGTATCGAGCAAGAATTCCGTCTTTCGGATCGGCTCGTCCCGCGCGTCGCCGTCGCCGCAGGACGTCAAAACCGCGAGCGACGCCGCAAGCAGGACGACCGACGCAATTCCGCGCGTCTTCAACTTTATGCCTCTGTTTCCCATTTCACATCCATTATCGCATATTTTGCCAAACTTTTCCGGAGACGTTGCCCTCATCGTTACCGAACAGCAGGAACGGCTCCGAGCAAAAACCTTTCAAGCGCCTCATTATATGATACAATAAGATACATACCCGGCGTCGGTGGGATAACCGAGGGGGGGTAAATCCCGTCCGCTTTAAACGCGGCGCGCGATCGGCGCCTATAAAACCTAACGCAAACCGTCGCTTGAGACGGCGGTTGGAGTCTTGATAGTGAATCGTACGAAACATCGAAAGGACAGACTGTCGATATGACCGAGATAAAAAAAACATGCAAACTGGAAAATGTAGGATATGACATCCGGGGACCGATCGCCGAGGAGGCTGCGCGCATGCGGGCGGAGGGCATCGATATCATCAGCCTCAACACCGGCAACCCGGCCAATTTCGGCTTCTACGCGCCCAAGGCCGTGGAAGACGCCCTCATCGCGAACATCAAGGGATCCGAAGCCTATTCGGATTCTGCGGGCATCCCGGAGGCGATCGAGGCGATACGCGCGTACAGCGCGCGCAAGGGTATTTTGGAGTTGAGCGATCGGGACATCTACACGGGGAACGGCGTCAGCGAACTCATCAACATCGCCCTTCAAGCCCTGATCGACAACGGGGACGAGATACTCATCCCCACGCCCGACTACCCGCTTTGGTCCTCCGTGGCCACGCTCTGCGGCGGCAAGGTGATCCACTATATCTGCGACGAGGCGAACGGATGGTTGCCGGATACGGACGATATCAAAAGGAAGGTCGGCCCGAGGACGAAGGCCATCGTGATCATCAATCCCAACAATCCCACGGGCGCCTTGTATCCCAAGGATGCGTTGCTCGACATCTTGGAGATCGCGCGTCGGAACAAGCTCGTTGTTTTCTCCGACGAGATCTATGACCGGCTTGTGATGGACGGCGGGAAGCATTTCGCTTCGGCGGCGCTCGCGCCGGATCTTTTCACCGTCACCTTCAACGGGTTGTCCAAATCCCATATGGTTGCGGGGTTTCGTTGCGGTTGGATGTGCCTCTCGGGGGACAGGGCGCGCGCGGCGGATTACATCGAGGGGATTCGGATGTTGGCGTCCATGCGGCTCTGCGCCAACGTGCCGGCGCAGTCGATCATCCGCGCGGCCTTGGACGATCCGTGGGACGCGGCGCCCCTGCTCGCGCCGGGCGGCAGGATCTATGAACAGCGAGAGTGCATCTTCAACGCCGTGGCGGACATCCCCGGACTCAGCGCCGTGAAACCGAAGGCGGCGTTCTATCTGTTTCCCAAGATCGATGTGGAAAAATACCACATTCTTGACGATGAGCGTTTTGTCTTGGACTTTCTGCATGAACATCATGTGCTGATGACCCACGGCCGGGGCTTCAACTGGCCTTACGCGGATCATTTCCGCATCGTATATCTGCCCGTCGCAGAGGAATTGCGGCGCATCGCGGAGAAGATGCGCGCCTTCTTGCGTGACTATCGCCAGTGAGTTCTATCCACTCGAATCGGGATGCCGCCAACGTGTGCCGGAGGGACGGCCGGGGAACGAAACCTTCGGAACGCGCGTCGTGCGGCGTCGTTTGGCGTCGCGCGTCGTCGCGTCGTGCGGCGCGATCTTTGAACGGTAACGAAAACGGGAGACATTATGTTTGAAAAACAGACGGCTGAATACATCGCCGAATCATTGAAAACATCGATCGATGCGGGGCTTTCCGTCGCCGAGGCGGATCGTCGGCTGGCGGAGAACGGGAAGAACGCGTTCGCCGAACAGAAGAAAAAGAGCGCCGCTCAGATGTTCCTTTCGCAATTGAACGATCCAATGATCTTTATTCTCATGGCTGCGGCCGCGATCTCTGCGGTTTTGCGGGAATATGCGGACGCGATCATCATCTTGGCCATCATCGTGCTGAACGCGATCATCGGCATGGTGCAGGAATCGAAGGCGGAAAAATCGTTGGAAGCGCTGAAAAAGCTCTCCGGCCCCGCAGCCTTGGTGCGCAGGGCCGGCCGCGTGTCCGAGATCCCGGCGGCGGACTTGGTCGTAGGAGATGTGATCGTGCTCGAGGCGGGCCGGATCGTTCCGGCCGACGCGCGGCTCACAAAGACGATCAACCTGAAAATAGAGGAGTCCGCGCTGACCGGCGAATCCGTTCCCGTCGAGAAGGACGCGTCCTTCATCGCGGAAAGCGATGTCGGGATCGGCGATCGCGTCAATATGGCCTACCTGTCCACGGGGGTTTCCTACGGCAGAGGCGAGGGCATCGTCGTTGCGACCGGGATGGATACGGAGATGGGGAAGATCGCCGCGATGATCAGCGAGGAAAAGGACGAGATGACGCCCCTGCAGAAACGGTTGGCCGGGTTGGGAAAGCTCCTCGGCATCCTCGCCGTCATCATCTGCGCGGCGCTGTTCGGCGTCGCCCTCATTCAGGGCAGGGATCTGTTCGACATGTTGCTCACGGCCATATCGTTGGCGGTGGCGGCTATCCCCGAGGGACTGCCGGCCGTCGTGACCATCGTCTTGGCCTTGGGCGTCCAACGCATGGTCAAGGTGAACACCATCGTGCGCAAACTGCCGGCCGTCGAGACCTTGGGTTCCGTCAGCGTGGTATGTTCCGATAAGACGGGGACCCTCACGCAGAACAAGATGACGGTGACGAAGACGTATTCGGCCGGTCGGTTGCTCGGCGCGGAGGAATTGGATTACGATCGCGACAAGCGATTTGTCGACGGCTTCATCCTCTGTACCGACGCGGAGATCGACAGGGAACGGGATACGATCATCGGCGATCCGACGGAATTGGCCTTGCTCTACATGGGTGAACCGCTCGGCGTCTCCAAGCGCGCCCTCGAACTTGCCATGCCGCGCGTCGATGAGTTGGCCTTTGATTCGGAGCGGAAGATGATGACCACCGCGCATCGTTTGGACGACGGCAACACCGTTTCGTTCACGAAGGGGGCGATGGACAACATCTTGGAACGATGCGACAACATCGACGAGGACGGAGAGATTCGTCCCATCACTGCGGCGGACAAGGACGATATCGTCGCCGTCGCCGCCTCCATGGCGGGGGACGCGTTGCGCGTGTTGGCCTTGGCGTACAGGATGAAGGATCGGATCGTGAAGGAGGAACACCTGATATTCCTCGGTTTGGTCGGCATGATCGACCCGCCGAGGCCGGAGGCGCAGGGCGCGGTACGCGAATTCCGCGAAGCCTCCGTAAAGACGGTGATGATCACGGGGGATCACAGGGATACGGCCTTTGCCATCGCGAAGGAGATCGGCATCGCGGACAGCCCCGATCAGTGCGTCTCCGGCACGGAGTTGGACGCGATGACGCAGAACGAACTCAACGCCGCCGTCCCGAAGCTCAGGGTGTTTGCGCGCGTGTCGCCGCAACACAAGGTGATGATCGTCAAGGCGTTCAAATCCCACGGCCATATCGTATCCATGACGGGCGACGGCGTGAATGACGCTCCCTCCCTGAAGGCCGCCGATATCGGCGTCGCCATGGGGATCACGGGAACCGACGTTTCCAAGGGGGCGGCCGACATGATCCTCACGGACGACAACTTTGCGACCATCCGCCTTGCCATCCGAGAAGGGCGCAACATATACAACAATATCAGGGAGACGGTGCTCTTCCTGCTCTCCTCCAACCTCGGGGAGATCATCACCATGTTCGGCGCCATCGTCGCCGGCCTCGCGTCTCCGTTGCGCGCCATCCATATCCTGTGGATCAACCTCATCACGGATTCCCTGCCGGCCTTGGCGTTGGGGGTGGACGCCCCGGAGGACGATATCATGAAGCATCCGCCGAGGGACGCGAAGGAAGGGATCTTCTCGCGGGGCGGCATGGCCGTCACCCTCGCGTTCGGCCTCATCATCGGCTGTGTGACCTTGGGCGCCTTCCTGTATGTACCCTGCTCCGTCCTGCTCGGCCAAGGGATGGAACTCTCGCTTGCCAACATCGATGCGGTCTTGGGGGACGCCGCCCTCTACGCGCGCGCGCAGACCTTCGCTTTCACGACATTGGCCGTGTCACAGCTTTTCAACGCCATCGGCTTCAAGAAGCTGAACAAGTCCGTATTCAAGACAAATCATTTGGAAAATAAGATGATGATCGCGGCCTTCGCGCTCGGCTTCGCCCTTCAGGTGGCGGTAACGGAGATACCCTTCCTGAACGGCGTATTCTCGACCGCCTCGCTCTCCCTCAAGGAGTGGCTCTGCCTGACGGCGGTCAGCACCATCCCTCTGTGGGTTCATGAGATCAGGCTTATATTTCGGACTCCCCGTCGGATATATTGAACATCGCGTCCAAATTCTCATTCGTGATGGTCTTGATGGAACCGTTGATGACGGCTCCGTCGTCCACGACGAACGAACGGGCGGTGATATCGCCGATCAGATAGGAGTTGCCTCGGATGACGAGCATGTTGTCGGCGGATACGACCCCCTTGCATTTGCCGTCCATCACGATATTGTTCGCGTTGACGTTGCCCAAGACCACGGTGCCGGAATCCCCCATCACATCGACGGTGGCCTGTACGTCCCCTTTGATCCGGCAGGTGTAGAGGCCGATGTTCTGCCCGGAGACATTGCCGAAGATGCCGCCCTCGACGATGATGTTTCCCTGCGTGGCGACATCGCCCAAGACCTTGCCCCGGATCTCGATATTGCCTTTGGAGTTGATATCGCCGATGATCTCCGTATCCTCTGAAATATGGGAATTGCTCAGCCCGCCGTTCGTTTGTCGCGGCGTACCGTCGGTGTCGTCGCCGTCCTCGCCGTCTTCGTAATCGGGCGTCTCGCTCTCGCCCGCCGTCCGGATGATCCCGAGCGCCTGTGTGGTTTCCACATGGGCTTCCTCCGCGGCCACCGCCAGTGTCTCCGCGTCGGTGAATTCGAAAGAACCGGGTTCGGGCTTTTCTTCCGAAGTGCCGGCGCGCACCGTCTCTTTTTCTTCGCCCGCAACGGATCCGTCGCCTTCATTGTTGTTGCCGCCGAACAGATCCCCCGACTTTCTCAAGCTGTCCATGAAGCCCATAAAACAATCTCCTTTAAGTTTCATGCTTGTTTCACGCAATATATAACATTATATTGCAGGGTTTGGAAAAATTCAAGCAAAATGCAAAAAATCCCGCTTTCGCTTCGCGGAAGAGCGTTTGACAGGCTCGATGACGCGTGTTACAATGAACGTGTGATTTATACAGAGGCAACTTTGGACAGACTGCGACAGACGAAAGACGGGATAGACAAGGATATGATTGCGGGATCGGCGGATTGCTTGGAAGCGACCCGATTCCGATTTTGATACATATATTGATTTTGATGATATCGGCGATGGGTTTTGTCGTGGGACGGATCCGATTCGACGCCGTTTTCGGGCTGTTCGTGGTCAACGAATGGCCTTTTGTGTTCATCCCGCGGATTGTTTGAAAACCGAAAGCAGTTTTGTCCGACACGCCTCCGATTGACACGATAGGGGGGACAAACAATGCAAAAATATTCATTGGCGCGCGAGATCCAACGTCGAACGGAGGATTCGCCCGACGCCATCTGCTTTCAAAATGAAACGGAGGTCTATACCTACCGCGATCTGGGGTTGCGCTCCGACGTGTTGGCCGAGACCTTGGGCCGTTTCTTTCCGGAGTCGGAACCCATCCTGTGTTTTGGCGGGCTGAATTTCAACATGGTCGTCTCGTTTCTCGCGTGCGTGAAATCCAACCATCCGTATATACCCGTGGACAGCGGTACGCCGAAACATCGCATCGAGGCGATTCGCCGGATATCCGGTTGCCAAGGCATCCTGACGACCGACGAATGGCCGTTTGAGAACGAGAGCTTGGGCGAGTCGAAGCGAGAGGTCAAGCCGATCGGCGAGATCGCAAAGTATCCGATCTGCGCCGCGGAGGGCGACAGGACCTTCTATATCATCTTCACGTCCGGCACGACGGGACTGCCCAAGGGCGTTCAGATCAGCCATGACAACCTGATCGGATTCACGGACTGGATGTTGCGCGATTTCGACATCGGATACGGGAAACGATTCCTTCTTCAGGCGCCGTATTCGTTCGATCTCTCGGTGATGAGCCTGTATCCGGCCCTGCTCACGGGCGGGGCTTTGGCGGTGATCGGAAAATCCGTGATAAACGACTTCAACCGCCTGTTTGCCGCGATTCCCCGGCTCGACATCAATATCTGGGTCTCGACGCCGTCCTTTGCGGACGTCTGCCTTGCGGATCCCGGGTTCAACGAAACGGAGAATCCGGGGCTGAGCCATTTCATCTTCTGCGGGGACGAGTTGCCGCGCGCCACCGCGGTGAAACTCAAGGAGCGCTTTCCGAAAGCCCGCGTATTCAACACCTATGGCCCGACGGAGGCCACCGTCGCCGTCACGAAGATCGAGATCACGCCGGAGGTGTTGGCTTCCTGCGAGCGTCTGCCGGTGGGCTACGCCAAGCCGGATGTGCGCATCGGGATCTTGGACAAGGACGGGAATGAGGCGCCGCAAGGTGAGGTCGGTGAGATCGTCATCGCGGGATCGGCTGTCTCGAAGGGGTATTTCAACGACGCGCAGCGGACGAAGGAGTCGTTTTTCACCTATCAATCGCTTCCGGCCTATCGTACGGGGGACGCGGGATGTATGGAGAACAGCCTGTTGTTCTACAAGGGGCGTCTGGATTTTCAGGTGAAATTCCACGGCTACCGCATCGAGCTCGAGGACATCGAACAGCATTTGGCTCAGGACTCCCACGTGAAGGCCGCGCTCGTCGTCCCGGAATATCGGGACTACAAGGTTCGGCGGCTGATCGCCTGCGTCGTGCCGGAAGCCGACGACATAGGCAAGGAGAGCGAACGCACGGCTTCCATCAAGCGCGACCTGACTTTGTCGCTGCCGGACTATATGATCCCGCAGAAATTCGTCTATCTCGAGAAGCTCCCGCTCACCGCCAACGGCAAGGTCGATCGAAAGGGGATGACGGACGCCATGAACAAGAAGAAGTGATTTCAGGTATTTAACCGCGCGAAGCCTTTCTTGTTGGCGCCGTGCAACCTTTTGAATACATCGTAATTGCGCCGGTGTACCGCTTTGTGCGCGGGGTTTGGCGTGTAGACGGTGTATTCCGGCAACAGGTCCCGCGCGTTTTCAAGTGAGGGTATCGCGCCGGTGGCGGTGGCTATGAGCATGGCCGCGCCAAAGGCGCCGACGTTCTGCGGGTCGGGCAGGGTGGCGATGTTGTGCCCCAGTATGTCCGCCATTGTCCGGCAGATGACCGGCGAGGACGCGCCGCCTCCGCAGATCATGATGGTCTCCGAAGTCTTCAGCTTCTTTTCATGCGCCTCCAACATCATGCGGCAGTGATAACCGATGCCTTCGACGACGGCGCGTATCAGCACTGATTTTCCGGTATCCAACCCGATGTTGAAAAACATGCCTCGGGCGTTGGCGTCCTCGAATGGGCAACGATTGCCGTGCAACCAAGGGGCGAACAACACGCCGCAACTGCCGGCGGGTACCGTCTCTATCACTTCGCACAGGTAGTCGTACAGGCTCAGGTGAACGCGCTCGAGCGATTCGGTCACATTCTTTTTTTCAAGGTAAACGCCTATCTCATCCAGAGCCAGATGATCCTTCACCCACTCGAGACACTTGCCGGCGGTCTCCATTTCTGCGAAATAGTGGTAGCGGTCGGGTTGGCAACCCACGATGGCCGCGATGGAAGCGATCGGATCCACGATCTGCCGGTCGGTTACGGTGGATAACCAACCCGAGGTACCGAGATAGAGGTGCGTGTCGCCCACATTCACCGCACCGATCCCCACGCCGATCAGTTCGGCGTCGCCGCCGCCGCCGTATACGGCGGTGTCCTCCGACAGTCCCAATTCGGCCGCCGCGCGGGCGGTAACGGTTCCGACTCGGTCGCTCGCCTTTATGAGGCGCGGCAGATGATTCATGTCGACGCCCAATTCCCGGCACAGCTTCGGACTCCAACCGCGGACGCCGGGCCTCACGTCGAACAAAAAGGTGGAGTAGGCCGAGCCTTCGGTCATCGTCGCCGCTCCGGTGAAGCGCAAAATGAGATAGTCCTTGGCGTCCAACCATTTGTAGACGCGGGCAAAGACCTCCGGCTCGTTCGCCTGCACCCATTTGTATTTCCATATGGGATCCTTGATGCTCGTGGGGGCGGCCTTCGTCCGGTGAAGCCACATGAGGAGTTTTCGGGCGTTGAAGCCGGATATTTTCAGGCCGCGGGCAAACCCGGCGGCGTATTGCCGGCCCGCCCGTCCGTCCATATAGCTCATGGCCCGCCGCACCGGGACGCCCGCCTCGTCCGCCAAAACCAAGCATTGCATCTGCGAACAGAAGGACACTGCCCGGATATCTTCGCCGCGCAGGCCCGCGTCCTTCAGCGCTTTCTTCGTGGTGGACCGGATGGCGGCCCACCATTCGTCGGGATCCTGCTCGGCGCCGCCGTTCTCCGTCATATAAAGGTTGTATCCGGCGTAGGCGGCCCCGATCGGCGTTATTTTCTCCGATATCAGAAAGATGCAGGTCTTGACGCCCGTTGTCCCAACGTCATAGGTGATGGCATGGATCGGTTCGGACATGAAATCTCCTCATTTACGGTTGCGGGACGCGCTCGCGGACTCAGTCCTTGTCGTCCCGCGCGTTTTCGGTGGTGGCCTTGCCGCGCGGAACGGCCAAGTCGTTGGTGTTCATGCTTCTGCGGTATACCACGAAACGGCAGTAGAGGTACTCCAGCGTCAGGTTGCACAGCATGGTGAGGCCCAATATGACGTATTCGTTTACCCCGCGCTGATCGGCCATGTTGCCGATCGCGGTCGATACCGGTGTGAATACGAGGTAAAACCCCAATATTTTCAACATGGCGATCGGTATGTTCGCGGCCGACTTAAACGTGAAGCGGCGGTTTACCGTGAAATTGTAGAGCACGGACAGGGTGAGCGCAATGAGGTAGGCGGGCCAATAGGGGAAGTCGGTAAATTCGTTCAACAACGTAAAGGAAAGCAGTTCCACCGCGCCCGCCGACATCGAGAAGAGCGCAAACTTCACCGCCTGCCAAACGTTTTGCCGGGCGGTCATTGCCGCGGGCTTCGCCCGATCGTTCGTCTTCATCACCCCTCCCGTATCGTCCGAGTAAATGCCGATTCGCAAAATTTCACTCAATGCCGAACATGCTTTGCAACGTTTTCATGACGTTGCGGATGACGTACTCGTTGTCTCCGGCGTTCCGCTCGCCGAGGAAGAGCGAAAAACGTTTTCTGTAATAACTGCAAGCGAACGAAAACTGCATGCTTATCAGTTGGTTGTCCAACAGCCACGCCAATATCCCGGCGTCGATATCATCCCGTATCTCGCCGTTTTCCTGCGCCTTGGCGATCAGCCGGGTGTAGGCCTCGGCGGTGATTCCCTCTATTTTCCCTGCGATCAACTCCGCCCGCTTATCGTCGTTTTCGGCGGTAAAGACGCTGTACAGCGTGATAAGATTCGGGTTGCTTCTCGAGTAATCCCGCGCCAACAGCAAGAGCCGCTCGATCTTTGAAAGGAAACGGATGTCGGCGTCCACGATCTCGCGCACCTGTTGCGCCATCATAGCCTCGGCCACCGCCACGATGTACAGGAACAGATCTTCCTTCGTGGCGAAATATTTGTAGAGCGCTCCGACACTGACGCCCGCCATCTCCGCAATATCGTTCACGTTGGCGTCGGCGTAGCCGTTCGTCGCGAACTCTTTCACCGCGATGTTCAATATCCGCTCCCGTTTCTCCTCGGCTATCCTCAAAAACAGTTCGGAGGCGTATGCCTCGCGCGTTTCATCCATCACGTCATGTCCTTCCTTGGCAGCCTGCGTTGAGTCAACGCTCACTTTCCCTGATTATACCTGTAAGACGCATAAAATACAAGTGTTTCTATTGACATTTCTCCGGAATTATGGTGAAATGATGTCAGTGAGTGATGACTCGCTCGTTGGTTTGGAAAAGGAGGAACGGCCATGGACCGGGAGAAAGCATTGAAGCGCTATGTGGACGCGCGGGCTGTGACGAAACAATTGGATGCGCTGATCGAGTTGCCGATATATGCTGTTTCCGATGAGGCGATGCGCCGTTATGAGCGCGAATATTTCGACGCGAAGTGCGCCGTATCGAAAGAGCGGACCGCGCGGGCGAAGGACGTCATACCGGGCGGCGTACAGCACAATTTGGCGTTTAACTACCCCTTCCCGCTCGTGTTTACGCGCGCCAAAGACCACACCCTTAC
>JAISGB010000006.1 GCA_031263335.1 Eubacteriales Family XIII. Incertae Sedis bacterium | reverse complement strand
TATCAGGTCCATCTTGTTGATGATGAGCAACTTCGGCGTATCCGTCCGGGCCAGTTTCTCCGTGATGAAGGCGTCCCCGCCCTTCTCCGTGTATGCCTCGTCGGTGAGGAAGAGGATGGCGTCCACCTCGTTCAGCGTGCCGATCGCCGTCCGCGCCATGTATTCCCCGAGCTTGTTGCGGGGGCGCGTGATGCCCGGCGTATCGAGAAAGACGATCTGCCACCCTCCTTCGGCGTCGATCTCGCTGTAGATGCCCCTGACGCGGTTTCTCGTCGTCTGCGGCTTCTCCGTCGCGATGGCGATCTTCTCACCGATCATCGCGTTCAGCAGGGTCGATTTTCCCACGTTGGGACGTCCCACAATGGCGACAAAGCCCGATCTGATCATAGTATCACCTTCGGCCGCGCGTCGCGTCGCCCGCGCATGTGCGGGTCACGGCCCGGCCGCCCTTTTGTCTCAACGGCGGGGAGACAGGCTTACCGCCGCCATCGCCGCCTCTTCCTCCGTCCGCATACGCCGTTTCGCGTCTTCATCCTCATGATCGCAACCCAACAGATGCAGGAGGCCGTGTACGAACAGGTAAGCCGTCTCACGCTCCGGGCTGTGTCCGTATTCCGACGCCTGCGCAAGCGCCCGCTCGGGACAGATCACGATGTCCCCCAAGGACATCCGCATGCCCGCGAACCTCTCGATCGCGTCCTTGAACGCGTCGGAACTCTCGTATTGCGGAAAGGACAGGACGTCCGTCACGCGGTCGACGCCCCGGTAGCGGGCGTTCAGTTCCCGCATCGCGCCGGCGTCCGTGAAGGACAGACTCACTTCGACGGTATCGCCCGCGACGGAGGCCCGCCGCAGGACCGCGTCCCCCGCCCGCGACAGCGTTTCCTTCGTTGCCGTGTCCGGCGCACCGGTTTCGTCCCACACGATGTTCACGACCCGGCGGCCTTGTTTCCCGATCGGCGCGACGATTTCCGTTCCGCGGCTCGCCGATCGCAGCGATCGTAGGCGCCGATGATCTTCTTCACAAGGGAATGCCGCACGACGTCGCCCTCTTTCAGATAACAAAATCCGATCTCGTTCACCTTGTCCAATACCTTGGCGGCGTGTACGAGTCCCGACGTCTTTCCCTCGGGCAGATCGATCTGCGTGATGTCCCCGTTCACGACCACCTTCGATTCAAACCCCATGCGCGTGAGAAACATCTTCATCTGCTCCCGCGTGGTATTCTGGGCTTCGTCGAGGATGATGAACGAATTGTCCAAGGTGCGCCCGCGCATGTAGGCCAAGGGGACCACCTCGATGGTCTCCTTCTCCTTGAGCCGCAACGCCGTATCCCGTCCCATGATCTCATAGAGCGCGTCGTAGAGCGGACGCAGATAGGGATCGACCTTCTCCTGCAGATCGCCGGGCAGGAAACCCAAGCGTTCCCCCGCCTCTACGGCCGGTCGCGCCAAGACGATCTTCTCCGCCTCCTTGTTCTTGAAGGCGCGCACCGCAAGCGCCACGGCGAGATAGGTCTTTCCCGTACCCGCCGGGCCGATCCCGAACACGATGTCCTTCTCCTTGATCGCCTTTACATAAGCCGTCTGTCCCAAGGTCTTCGCCTTGATCGGCCGTCCCCGGTGGGTGAAGGCGATAATATCCTTGTCGATGTCGCTCTCGCTGTAGGAAGCGCCGTTTTCATGCAGATTGATCGCGTACTCTATCTTCTGTTTGTCCAATCGATCCCCGCGCTCGACGATCCACAGAAGATCCTCCATCACATCACCCGCCCGCTTCGCGTCTTTGCCCGAGATGACGAGTTCGTCGTTGCGCAACACGACCTCGATGTCCAAAGCTTCCTCGATGATCCGCAGATTGCCGTCCATACTGCCGAACAGCGCCCGCGCGTCCTTATCTTCCCCGATCCGAATCCTGATCTCCTCCGACGCCGCCAAGCTATGCCATCTCCCTTCACTCCGCAAAACACAACCCGCGTGAAACGCGGGCCGAAGATAATACCGTATCGCTTGATGCCATATCCGCACCGAAAAACAATCGCAATCCCTCTAATACTTCCGTGCCTTTTTTCTGGCGGCCTCAGACTTCTTCTTTCTCTTGACGCTGGGCTTCTCGTAATGCTCCCTCTTGCGCAATTCGGACATAACGCCGTCTCTCGCACAAGAACGCTTGAAGCGTTTCAGGGCGCTTTCAAGACTTTCATTCTCTCTAACAATAACCTGTGCCAATCTGTCGTCACCTCCTTTCTTGCTTGTCTTAGCCGGGCGCGAAGCGCCTCACATCCTAAGCGTTTCCGTATCTGCGGTTTGCTGCTCATTCGCCCTTGCTCACGTACATCCGGGTACGTATTCAACGACCTCATTATACACAATATTCCGTGAAAGCACAAGTTTTTCGTTGCGATTTTTCGGCGCCGCGTTCACCCGTTACGGTTCACCCCGGGGGCCATTGCATTTTGCGTTTCCCGAGCAGATGAAAATGCAGATGCGGCACCGTCTGTAACCCGTCCTCCCCGCAGTTGCATACGAGGCGATAGCCGTTTTCGAGACCGAGCGTCGCGGCGATCACGCGCACCTTGGCCATCAGCCGACCGAGCAGTTCCTTATCCGCGTCGGATTCGGTGACGCTGTCCAAGGATCCGTAATGCTTCTTCGGTATGATGAGTACGTGGATGGGCGCCTGCGGTTGCAGATCCCGAAAGCACAGTATCTCCTCGTCCTCGTATACGACATCGGCCGGGATCTCCCCGCCCACAATCTTACAAAAAATACAATCCATTACATACCCCTTCCCCGCTTCGGGACGCGCGCAACATCCCGGTCTACGTCGCTTTTATCAAATATTCATCCAATTTTTCCAACAACTTCTCCAGATCGAGCGGCTTGCCGAGATGATCGTTCATGCCGACCTTCAGATATTCCTCGACATCCTCGCGAAAGACGTTGGCGGTCATGGCGATGATGGGGATGCTCCGCGCCTTCGCGTCCGGCAGGGAACGTATCTGTTGCGTGGCCTCGTAGCCGCTCATCTCCGGCATCTGGATATC
>JAISGB010000002.1 GCA_031263335.1 Eubacteriales Family XIII. Incertae Sedis bacterium | reverse complement strand
TCCACTGTGGAACTTACTTTGGGAATTTACCGATAATATTTTTTGTTGCCTTTTTGCTTTTTTAGCTTGACGAGATCGCGTTCGGTTGATATCCTGTAATCGGAAAGACCGAACTTCCGCAAAGCCCCAGCAGGCGATGAGAGCCGACGGCGTTTTGCGAAAGAATCGGTCTTTTTCGTGTCATAGTAACGCAACAATCCATCTTCAATCCAATTCTCGTACCACCCCGAACCCTCCTTGCCGTATGCGTTTATCACTTGGTTTATCTCATAGACCTTGCGTCCCTTTTGCATTTTGGCATTCAAAACTATCGGTACGATTATAGGATCTCCGGACTTGTCGTTTATATCAAGGATCGCGACAATGCGCTCATCTTCCTTTGAATCGAATATCATCATCGGCCCGGTCAATGCACGGGGTATGCCTTTAAGGATTTCCGGGTCGATATTCTCGGAATGTCTGCCGTCGAGTATATGCGCAATATTGTTCTTTGCCATCACCATGGGCAACATTTCCGCATTCGCAAGGCTGAACACAAGAGGTGTTGCCATGACATTTACAACATGCCCGTTTGGCATAGAGCCGTCTGTGTATGAATCAATCTCTTTCGCGAACGCTTCTTCGTCTTCCTTCAGTTGCCGGTCGCGTATATCTTCTTGGCTATGGGCTTCGCTTTCGTTTGTGGTGTCTGCGTACGCGCCCCGGCGGATAATGAAGTCCATGATCCCCTTTACTTTGTCCGCGCCCTTGCCGTCCTTCATGTCACGGGCTGCGCGGTCAAGCCAGTCGTTCAGTAGCCGCACCCCGAACTCGGCGGTCTCCTGCGCCCTGCCCGATGCCGACAATTCGTTTTCTTCCATGTCACCTCTCCGTGTCCGCGCCTTGTTTCCTTCTGCGCCGTGCCGCGAGCATCAGGATGAGCACGGTCAGCAGGGCCAATACCGCGATCCCCGCGCCGATGGCAATTTTTTGCAGGGTGGACAGCGGCGGGTTCCCGTCGTCCATGTCCTCTATGATTGCGTCCTCCACCTTCGGCGCCGCCGTGACGGGTTCGGGCGTTACAGGCTCGTAGGTCGCGACGATCACGTAGCCGTCCGGCCCGTCGATGGTCTCCTCTGTCGTGTAGGTCGAGTCGCCGAGCCAGTAATGCGTCTCGAGGTAGGTTTCGAGGCCCCGGTAGACACAGGTGGCGGTGTAGCTCTCCGGGAGGCCGTATTCGTCATAGCCCGTAAGCTCGAACTCCGCGCCCGCGAGCGTCAGCGCCGCCTTCGTCACGGCGTCCGGGCGCTCTGCGGACGATATCTCGTAGATCCGTTCCTTCGGCAGGGCCTCGACGTCGTTTGTCGGCAATCCCCGTATCGCCTCCGTCCGGTCCGCGCGCGCCTCCTTCCTGACGCCCACGGGCGTGAGCGTCTCGTTCCCGAGGCCGGAGACGCGGGGGATGTCATCTTGCGAGATGTTGCCGTCGATCCGCCATGTGTAGGTGCGCGTGGCGGGCAGGGTACGTTCAAGAATGGGTTCCGCTTGCCGGGCGAGGCGGTAGTCCCTGCCGAGCCATGAGGTGGATTCCGGGATGTCGGGCGTCTCGCCTTCGGCGTACCGGTATTCGACGGTAAGGGATGATCCCGCCCCCTCATCCGTGGGCGCGGCATATGCTTCCGTCGTGCCGTTCGCGAAGAGGGAGGCTGCACTTGCCATGAACAGGAATGCGAGCATGAGCGACCGCACGGGGGCGGATGTTTTGTGCGCGGCATCCCGCGCCGGGCGTCCCCGGACAAGCAGGATGAGCAGGGCCGCCATCAGGCCGGTCGAAAGGGTGCAGACAAGTATCCACAGCCGGAGCGCGGAGTCGTCGCCCGTCCTCACGATGTTTCCCACCTTGGATATGTTGTCGAAGAAGGTACTCTCGATCTTCGGGGCGGGTTCGGACGTCTCATAGGTGAATGTGGCGATCTCCCGCGTCACCACGGCGTCTTGGTCGCGGTCGCGCAGGGTGTAGTCCCTTGCGATGCGCGACGTCGCCGAGGATACGATATCCTCTTCGTTCATCTCGCGGACCGCCGACACAAGGTAGGACACGGGGGCAAGTCCTTCGGCTTCGGCCGCGCCTTCGGCGTAGAAGGGGGTGGATTCGCGCGGCGTCCAGTCCACGGTGTTTCCCGATATGCCGCCCGTGTACGCCTTGGCGCCCGTATACTCCGGCGGTTCCGCGCCGGGGATCGGGATCGTGCGGGCGTTTTCTTCGTCGGTATCCGCATCGCCGCCGGCCTCCTCATCGGCGCCGCCGCCTTCCCCGTCGTCCAAAGCGCCGCCCCAGGATCCGCCCTGCGGGGCAAGCCCCGAATGGGTCGCGCTCGCCGGACGTCCGGCAAATGCGGCGGCTTCGGCGGTCTCGTCGATCCCGTCGATCGGCTCCGCCGGTTCGATCTTGTCGGCATTGTCCGAAGGAAGGTCGATCGCGCCTTTGGATTTGTCCCTGTGCTCGTCGTTCAGCGACTTGTCGGCGTAGTTCTTGCTCGTGAACCCGACGTTTACGCCGCCGTGCTCAAAGCGCAAGGCGGTGATGTATTCCCCCTTCGCGAGGCGCAGTCCCGACACGGGCAGACGGTGGCGCTCCGTCGTCGTCAGCCCTTCGGCCCAGAGCCTGTAGCCCGTGTTGGGGTAGGCGGCCTTCATTTCCGGGTTTTCGGGGTTCTTGGGGTTCGTATCCATGGCGCTTGCCGCCTCGCAGTCGATGCCGTCGTCCGTTCTGTTCGTTTTGTACCATACGTTCATCAGGCCGTCGTAGTCGCCCCATGTAACGGCGGTCCAAAGCTGCTCGATGCGGACCTGATCGAGCGCGACGGCTTCGAGCGGGTCGTCTGCGGTGTATTCTTCGGC
>JAISGB010000214.1 GCA_031263335.1 Eubacteriales Family XIII. Incertae Sedis bacterium | reverse complement strand
AAGCGTTGCTCGGCGGACCGGGCGGATTTTTCGTCATGACGACGGACGGGCGCGGCGCTATGCTCGTCAACGCGTTCGGATCGATCAAGGAGATCCAACTCAACAACGCGGACGAATTCACGATTGACAACCACCACGTGGTCGCGTGGGACCGCAACTTGGATTACAGGATCGAGATGCAGAGCGGTTTCTGGGGTTCGATCGGCACGGGCGAGGGCATCGTGAACGTATTCCACGGCACGGGCAAGGTGCTCGTCCAGTCCCTGAACCTCGAAACCTTCGCGAAGCAACTCACCCCGTTCATGCCGAGCAGCTCATCGTAGGACTGAGGGACGACCCTCAGTTTACCGCCGAGATGAAGGGGCCTGCGAGTTCCTTTACGAAGAAAAAGCGGCCGGGCAGGCCGGGCATCATACTTGAAGGCGCCCATGGATCCGCGCCGTATCTCAGCGTCATCCACAGGGACATCCCCTGCCAGTTCATGCCCCGGCCCACCACGCCTTCCACGCCGCCGATCGTATAGTCGGAGGTGAGAAAGATGCCGGGGCCGATGGTATTTGCGGTCGCCGTCATGTTCGTCAAGATACTCTTGAAGGAGATCAGGGAATTTTGTTCCAAGGTCAGCGGATGGAGCTGTGCGCCGAGACGGTATTCCGCCTTCCTCCATTCTTCCACGCTGTTGTCATCCTCTATAAAATGCGGTTCCCAAAAGGCAATATGGCAGGTGCGTCCCACGCCGTATATCGTAATCAGCTTGCCGCCGCGCGACCGGATCGCTTTGATCTTGTCCGGATAGGTCGGAAGGGTTTCCCGCGTCGCGAAGTTCCTCTGGCTTTCGGGAATTCCCTTGTCGAGCCTGCCGTAAAAGACCTCCGACATCCCTTCGCTGAATGAGCCCTTGGCGGACGCCGACATCGTATTGCCGTCTTTGTCGCTCCATACGTCCCTGTTGAAGCCGTACACATGCGAACAGTCCACACCCCATTCGTTTAGAAAATACGTAGCCCACCGGTACATGCCCATGGGACCCGCCGACAGGATGAGCGCGATTTCGTAATTTTCATCCCTGCCTTTTTTGAGCTGCGTAGCGATCTCGTGTCCCATTTTGACGTTGAAATCGCTTACATCTTCGCAGGCGTCGAGCGCGAACTCCTCGTTCCAATGCGGTTGCCTCTCGAAGACCTGCTCCGGGGGGATGGCGCAAACCGCATCGATCTTTGCCATATCCCACCCGCGCGGGTAAAAAGACTCTGCATAAGAACCTGCAAATGTATCAATTAACTTCATAGTATTTCCTCCTCTATTTTTACCTAATATTATTACTACTCAAAGGTCGCGATCGTTTTGATTTAACAACTACCTGCGTAGTTCCTGCTTATACTGCTCCAAATCGATCTCCGTGGATTCTTTGCGCGATTTCTCCGCGGCGAAGCACATTACGTGGCTGTCCACGGCCTTCGCAGCATCCGTGCGGCCGCCTTTGACGTCGTCGCGTACGTGTTTCACAAAATCGGACATGATGAAATAATCGCCGCCGCTGTGTCGGTCGAGTACGGTGGACACGCCTACGGTTTCATGCCGCCCGGAGGCGAAGTCCTTGATCGTAAATTCGTTTTTTTCCAAATTTCCCGCAATCTCCCCTTCCGTTCCGGATATTTTAATCATCCGGTAGCACACATCCGAATACGCCGTCATCGAAAACGACACCGTGACGCCGTTTGCGTACAGCATATTGATGACCTGCGTATCGACTGCGTTATTTTCACAGTGGTACACGCATCGTCCAAACGGGCCATGTTCGAGCGCCTTCATCCGGCCCTCGGGCGTCTGATCCACGGAGATCATCTCGACATTGAAACCCGATCTCGGCGCGGAATACATCTTGGGCGCGTAGTAATAGCACGTATCGGAGATCGGACATCCGTCGGTACAGCGCTTCGGCACGCCGGGCGGCGCGTTTTCCGCCTTGAAAAACGTATCGGAAGCGAAGGAAGAAAGCCGCACGCAGCGCGAATCCGTGAGCCAATTTAAGATGTCCATGTCGTGGCAGCACTTGGACAGGATCATCGGCCCGGCGATCGCCTCCATCCCGAAGATTCCGCGCACATAGCTGTGTGAAAAATGCGCCATCCCCGTATTCTCGCTGAGCAGAATCGTCCGAATCTGTCCAATCGCGCCCGCCTCAAGCCTGCGCTTCATCTCGGAGAAGAACGGCGTATATCTCAGGACGTAACCCAACATGAAGACCTTGTCGTAACGCGCGGCCAAGTCTCCGATTTCGACGCAGGTTTCCGGCTCCTGCGTAATCGGCTTTTCCAACAGGATGTGATAGCCCTGCGCCATCGCCTGCTTTGTGGGTTCGTAATGGTACTTCTCATTCGTGCAGATGAGGATGGCGTCCGCGATCTTCCCCCGCGCAAACAGATCGTCCCAATGATCAAAGGCCCGCTCGTCTGGAATCCCGTGAACGCGCTGAAAATGCCTGCGCTTTTCCTCGTCTCGATCCACGACCGCGACAAATTGAATCGTTCCCGGATTGTTGAGCGCAAAGGGTCCAAACGCGTTTGTGCCTCTGTCCCCGGCGCCGATCAATACCGCTGTCACCTGTTTCATGATTTGCCTTCCCTTCATTATATAATATAGCGCCTGTATACGACGCCTACTTCCGATGACCCAAGTTGCTGATGATCACGGCGATTACGATGATGGCGCCCAAAACCGTCGTCTGGAAGAACGGGTCTACGCCGAGGATATTCAGGGCGTTCGAAATGACGCCGAGGAGCAATACGCCGAAGAACGCGCCCAACACCGTGCCCTTCGCTCCGGAAAACGAAGCGCCCCCGATGATACACGCGGCCAGCGCCCTCAATTCGTATCCGCTGCCGTTTGACGCGAGCGCCGAGCCAATCCTCGAACACAAGACAAACGCGGCAAGTCCGCAGATGAGGCCGCCCACGGCAAACGCGATCATCTTGTGCCGGTTCACGTGGATGCCGGACAGGAAGGCCACCTCGGCGTTGCCCCCGATGATATGCAATCTCCGGCCGTAGGGCGTGTATTTCAAAACGAGAAATACGATGATGAGCACGACGGTCAAGACGACCATCGGAACCGGTATCGCTCCGATCTTTCCCGTTCCGATATATTCCAACTCCCCTTGCAGCGATTGATACGTCCCCTGAGACCATACCAAGGCAAGCCCATTGAAGGCGTACCCCGTACCGATCGTAATAATCAGGGGTTCGACGCCGAATTTTGTGACGACAAACCCGTTGAGCGCTCCGCCGCCTAACGCGATCAGAAACATCAGGAGCAAGGCCAGATACGGGTTCATGCCACCTGTAATGAACTGACAGAGCGCCACGCCGCACAGGCCCATCAGGGAGGCGTAGGACAGGTCTATCATGCCCGCGATCAACAGAATCAGCATCGCGCCGGTCAGAATGCCGAGCACCGCCACCTGCTGAAAGATCGCCAGAAAGTTGGATACCGTAAAGAAATTGTTGTTAATCAGGCCGGAAACGACACAGATTGCGATGATCACAACCGGCAGAAA
>JAISGB010000072.1 GCA_031263335.1 Eubacteriales Family XIII. Incertae Sedis bacterium | reverse complement strand
CAGACGCGGATCAGTTCCAACGTGTCCGGGATCAGCCTGTTTTGCAACTCCGTGGCCCACTGCGCGACCGTCGCGGACGCGAAGGAATCCAAGAGCTTGTCCGTCATGACGTCGCCGTTTTTCAGCACATTCAGCTTGTCGGGATGTCTGCGAAAGGCGCTGATGTTTTCCCATACGGTGGAGGGCGCCACGCCGAACATTTCCTCGCGCTCCGCGGGGCTGTATCGCTCAAACACATCCTCCTCACTCCTGTACGCCCGTTCCTTTTCCAAATAGAAGGCTTCCTCGCCCCGTACCTTCGAGATCGCCTGTTCCAGATCGGCGGCGCTTTTCTCCGCACCGATCACCGCCTCGATGCCGTCCAACATGGCGAGATAGGAGGAAGCCATAACCAAATAGGTGTTGCACTTGGGACAGGGGGAACGCAACTCGAACCGAACGGACAGCGGATTGTCCATGTCCCGCACGAGTCCGGCCAACACCGTCCTGTTCCGCGACGGCGCGTCGGCCTTGTGTCCGAGGGATGTGACGATGCAGACGGGCGCCTCAAAACCGGGTTTCAGCCGGTTCATGGCGTCGTTCGTGCCGGCGACGAAAGGCGCCACAACCTCATAGTTCTTCAAAAGCCCCATGAGCGCCCCATAGCCGATCGGACTCAAAAAATCCTGTTTCCCGGCGCCGGGGGCGAAGAGATTGACGAGTCTCCCGCCCTTCAGTTTCGCCGTCGCGCCGAGATGGGTATGCTCTCCGCTGCCGGCCACGCCGTCGATGGGCTTGGCCATGAAGGTGACCTCCAAGCCGTAGGCGCGGAACACATCCTTGATCACGTATTTGATGAACAGTTCGTTGTCCGCCGATTGGAGGGCGTTGTCATACACCCAGTCGATCTCGAGCTGCTCCATGATATGGGTGTATTCGCCGGCGTTGCCCAACTTGGCCTTGACGCCGCCGACCTCCTTGTGTCCCATCTCCACGCCGAAACCGTACTTGTCAAGCAGGAGGATCGCCTTCTCGAGGGCGCTTCGGACAGAACCTCTCGTCCGTTGCCAATACTGCTCTTTCAATTCCTGGGAGGTGGAGAGCTGTTCCCTGTCTCCCCGATCCTCCGGCGTCTTGACCCAAAACTCCAACTCGGTCGCCGCCGTCAGCGTGACGCGATCGATCTCCGCGCCGGCCCTGATGCCCAAGCCGCGATAGATATAGGGGTGTTCCTTCGCAAGCTTCTTGATCCGTTTCTCGAAATACAGGGCCGCATCCCTCAATATCTCCCGGCTGCCCACCCGAACGGCGTCGTTGTGCAGGAGGAAGGACGGGATGCGAAGCGTACCCACGGGTTCCGGCGGATCGCCCTCCGTCAGATCAAAATTGTAGTCCACGAACCAATGCACGGAGGGGTCGGGGATGATCGACACCTTCGCGTCGTTGAGTTCGGAGATCCTCGGCAACACGACGCTGCTCCCGTCTGTCTGAACGCCTTCGGACAGATACTTCTTTATATCGCTCTTGAAGCGCTCCACGGGGATCTTCTCATCCGTGTCATGTCCGCCGATGTCCAATCCCACGAGGGAGACGAACTTCACTTCGGGATGGTTGTTGAGCTGATCGAAAATGTCCTTCGGCGCGTGCCGATCCCTCGGGATGACATACAGCAATCTGTCAATCATGGTTTCTCCGTTCTTCCGCCCGATCCTTTCCTATGCCGCGTCCGTCGCTTCGGACGCCTCCGTTGACGCCTCCGCGGATGTCTCGGCCTGCGCGACGTTGTCGCCCGCCAATTGGTTCAGATACCCTTCCATCTTCTCCAATTCCTGACCGTACTTGGCCCAATTTCCGTCTTTCTGCGCCTGAACCGCACTGTTGTACGCGTCCACGGCCGCCCGGATCAGCTCGTCCGTATTCATCTGTTGGCCGTCCCCCGTGCCGCCCGGCGTTCCGTCATTCGTCCCGCTGTCCGCGTCGCCCGCATCGCCCGTCGGATCGGAGATGGCGATGGCGTCGCCCGTACCCGGCCCGAACATGGTGTCCAAGGCTTCGGCCAATGTGGTCTCATACGCGATGCGGTCGCCGTAGTAGATGATGATCCGCTTGACTTCGGGCAGGCTGCCTTCGCTGGCCTTCAGGTAGATGGGTTCGACATACATGATGGATTCCTTGATGGGAATGACGAACATATTGCCGCGGCTGTATGTGGAACCGGAGTTTTCCCAGAGGGCGAAATCCCTTGAGATCGTCGTATCCTGCGCGATCTGCGCGTCGATCTGGCTCGGCCCCATGACGACCTTTCCCTTGGGCAACTGATACAGGACCAATTCCCCGTAGTGTTCGCCGTCGTTCCTCGCCACGAGCAGGGCGGCCATATTCACCTTGTTCATGGGCGTATAGGGAATGGAATTGATGAATTCCACCTTGTCCTCGCCCGGCAACTTCATGATGTAATAGTTGGGTTGCATGGGAATCTCCCGATCGGAGGCGCCCAACTTCTCGTTGGCGATATCCCAACGATCCGCGCCTTGATAGAACACCTTGTAGTTGCTCACATGGTATTTCTTGTAGATGTTCGCTTGGACGTTCAACATCGTGCTCGGATAGCGGATATGGGACTGCAAGCCCTCCGGCATCTCGTCAAAATCCTTGAAGAGCGTGGGGTAGATGCTCTTCATCGTGTTGGCCACGGGATCGCTCTCATCCACCAGATAGTAGTCTGTATCCCCGTTGTAGGCGTCGATGACCACCTTCACGGAATTGCGGATATAGTTGGTCGGGTTGCCGCTCGCCATGTCGTACGGTTCCGAATACGGATACATCGAACTCGTGGTGAAGGCGTCGATGATCCAGTAGAGCTTGCCGTCCACCGTCACCATGTAGGGGTCGGAATAGGTGAGATAGGGCATGATCTCTTGGACGCGTTGGCCGATGTTCCGATTGATGATGATCTTCGAATCGTTCTTGATGTTCGTGGAAACGAGCAACTTCATGCTCCGCTCCTTGATGGCGAACATCAGACGATTAAAGGTGTTCATGCGAATGCCCGTATCGCCCTCGTAGGGCGCGGCGACATTCGTGTCCCCTTCGAGATAGTTGAATTCCTCTTCACTGGTATTGACCAAAATATATCGGTTTTGCAACTCCCCGAAATAGATCTCCGGTCTCGTGATCTCGATCTCGTCCACGGTCGACACGGGCGGGATATCCTTGATCATGATGTCCGGCTGGCCGCTGGCCGTCACCTTGTCCACCCGCGAGAGCGTGATGCCGTATCCGTGGGTGTATTGCAGATGGAGGTTGATCCATTGTTGCGGCGTTTTGGTTTCGTCGATCTCCCGCGCGGACAGGAAAGTCTGCGTATACGCGCCGTTGATCATGTAGCGGTCCACGTCCACATCGTTGAATGTATAATACTGCCGGATGGTCTGTGTGGAATTGTAGAAGGTCTTGGCCGGGTCATAGTCGTTGATGCGGATATTGCGTATGGTGTCTATGTTCTCCTTGACATCGTCCCCGGTCAGATTGTTGTCGGCCTCGAAGGGCTTCACGGAGACATTCTGCAGATCGTAAGCCGATTGCGTAAATTCGATATTATGGTTAAGATACACCTCTTCCTTGTTGATCTCGTCGGGGGCGACGATGAGCTGTTGCACCCCGTACCCGACGCCGGATCCGATCAGGCCGATCGCGATCATGATCACGGGAACCGTCAGGACGGTCTTGACGTTCTTCTTTTTCATGCCGATGGCGAACATGATCGCCGCGACCACAGCCAGGACGAGGATCACGCGGTAAACCCACAGCGTGATATTGATGTCGGTGAATCCCGCGCCGAACACGACGCCGTTGTTCGAATAGAGCAGGTCGAACTGTTTCAGGAAGTAGTTGACGCCCACCATGAGGACGAACAGGATGCCGAGCACGGTGATCTGTTTGGACGCGATGTGTATCAGCTCCCGCATATTGCTTTGGCCGCTCGCCGCCGCCGGACGGCTTCCGGATTGAAACCCGGCGCCCTGATCCGTGTTGATTCCGAAGGCTTTGAGGATGTCGCCCAACATGCCGCCGCCGGATCCGCCCGCACTTCCGCTCGATTCCGATTCCGCGCCTCCGTCGATTATCTTCGGTTTCGCGACGCTCAAAAGGAAGAAATAGTACACGAAGGTGATGATCGCGAAGGCGATGATCACCTCGATGACAATGGTATTGAGTTGCCTGATAAACTGCAATTTAAACAAGTAGAACGATATGTCGTTCCCGAATATGGGATCCTGCAGATCGAAATTCTTGCCGTGTGTAAATTGCAGGGATTCGAACCAAAGATTGGATGTGGCCAAAAAGGTCACGATGAGGGACGCCAACGCGGACAGCGCATAGCCCACGCGGTTCTGCGCCTTGACGCCGGCGGTCTCCGAGGCGATGGTCACGCGCCGGCGATAACCCTTCCGGATGCCCTTCAGATAGAGGATGCCCAAGGCGGTCAACACGACGAAGGTCGGGACCCCTATCTTTATTTGAGTCAAGAGCTTCTTCCAGAACACATCCGTATAATCGAGATCCTTGAACCACAGATAATCGGTAATGAATCCCGCAAGTCCCGAAAACACCGCGATCAAAACGATGATGATCACGATGACGGCAATCAGGATTCCCCTTATTTTCTTTGTACTCAATGTATTGGCCTCCTCGCTTTTCCGTCGCGCCGGGGACTTCCCTACCGGTTCATTTCAAGCGCGATCTTCTCCAACTCCTCTTTCGCTTCGAGCGGCAATGCGTCCCGACCGCCCTTGAACGTCTCCAACGTATTCAGGTACTCGATGCGCCCGTCGATCTGTTTCTTGACCAATTCCCTGTACGCCTCGTCGGTAAAATCGGGAACAAATCCCTCGATATCCAATGTATTCATGCCTTTGACCGAGCCGAACGCCTTAAACGCCCCCGTCCCGTCCACGATGGATTCGATGATGCCGATCGTGACCTCCTTGGGAATCTTCTTGTCCAAAAAATGCCCCGTGTTGATCGCGAAACATTGAACGCCCCTGTGCGCGAAAAGATATTTGAACTTCTCGTAATCCTCGACCAAGGGATAGGTGCGGAACGGATTCGCGTAAGGCTCGAATACCAAGGCGTCCGGATCGACGCCCTCCGCGAGCTTCTCGGCGGTGGTCCGCTTCGTGGCGAGACAGGCGCCCATCACCGAAGCCAGAACGGGATTGTCCAATCTGACGACGGGCGGCAGACAGTGATCCTTCATGAGCCAAAACACGGTGTTGATGGGTTCATCCAACTTGTCCACGCGGTTGGTCGCCCAGAGCTTGGATTTGATCGCGCGGCCGTTGCCGTTGCGGATGTCCTCCGTGACCAACACCTTCTTGCCCGCGTCGTCGATCGTGACGCCGCAGTTCTGCACGGTGACGAGGAACTTGTTGTCGGGGGACGTCAGCGGGTAATCCTGCGTCTTATCGAAGTAGGAAGGTTCGAGCGCCACGGTGCTGCCGTCCTCCGTCGAGATGATATAGGCGTCGTCATGAAGGACGGTGACATCGTACTTCCCCTCGTGTTTCGCGTGGGTGAGCGTCGACTTGCCGGAACCGGACAGGCCGAACACGCCCAAGACGTGTTTCTCCCCATCCTTCCGAACCATGCGCTTCATGCCGCCGTGGCAGGAGGCGTAGCCGTTTCGGTTCGCGATGCCCCACGCCAACGTCAGCGTCCCCTTCTTGTGCTCCCCGAAATACCTCATGCCGAGCAGACACGCGCAATTGTGTTCCGGATCGAAATAGGCCAAGCCGTCCGGGAACTTGGGATGCTTGAAATCCGGATCGGAGAGGATGAATATCTCCGGCTCATCGCCGACGGGCTTGGACTCCGCGTACATCTTATCGTAAAACCCGTTGATGTACTGGAAGTTGAGCAACCAGTTCAACAGGGTGTTCTCGTAGGTTTCCGGAATGAGCAGATTCGCCTTGATGATGAAATCCTTGTCCAATCCGATATAAGCCTGTGTGTGATACATCTTCTTGTATCTCGTGTTGAAAGCGGCCTCCCGCAACACCTTCGCGATGTCGCCCTCGACCACGCCCTTCTCTCCGAGGATGACCCGCGCCCCCGCGAAGCGTCCGACCGTCTCTCCGTCGTTGAAAAGCAAAATGTTCGCCCCCTCGGGCAACCCGAATTCCTCCGGCTTGTATATGGGCATGTCGGTCTCGACCGTCCCCGCGGCGGCCTTCGCCATGCGGTACGCCTCCTTCAAATCCGTGATTTGGACGACATTGTTCCCGTAAAACGCGGTTTCTATCGTCGTTCTCGACATGGAAAACGCCCGCTTGCCCTGTGTGATATCTTCCCTTTTAAATCCTGCCTTGCTTGACATAGCTATCTCATTCCTCTCCTGTTTTCTTACGCTTTTTCCAACGGTAACTGCTCAACGGTCACGATATTTTGATTTAACCTGTTTCCGGACGGCTTCAATCGAGCGTCACGCAATCCCTGACCTTCATGACGGAGATGTCCGGCGTCAACAGATATAGCTTTTTGTACACGTTCGCGGACTCGACGCCGTCCTTCGTCTCGGTGACCGTTTCGATGGTCCAGACGAAGAATTCGCGGCCGTTCTGCCTGATATCCCCAATCCCCAACATGTTGATCCGCAGATGCTCTGCGGACGCGGCCTCATCCGCCAATTTCGTCTCTGCGGCGCTGCCCGTCTCGATCTCCCCCAACACGCCGGAGTTCCCGTTATTGATGTAGGAGATCAGACCGGAATTATAGCGGATGACCGTCGCCACGGCGGATTCATCGTAGAGTATGCGTCCCAATTCATCGACCGTCCAATAGTTGTTTTCTATAACGGTCGACGACGCGGCGCCGTCAATGGGATACGCGACGCCCGTCCGGTACGCGGCGTTTGGATCGTAGACGACGTTCTCAATGTTGATATTGTTATAGAGTTGGCTCGCCACCAACGTATCCTTATCCGCAAGCGGCGCC
>JAISGB010000118.1 GCA_031263335.1 Eubacteriales Family XIII. Incertae Sedis bacterium | reverse complement strand
CGCCATTACCGACGCGCTTACGCGTGGTGGCGTAGCGCATATTTTTTTGAACTCGGGTACGGACTATCCCGCCCTGATCGAGACTTGGGCGAAATACACGGCCTTGGGGCGCAAGTTGCCCAAGATACTCGTCTGTCCGCATGAAACCGTGGCCATGAGCGCGGCGCAGGGCTATGCGCAACTGACGGGCAAACCGGACGCCGTATTCGTGCATGTCGATGTGGGTACGCAGAATATCGGCGGCGCGCTTGCGAACGCCTTCCGCGCGAGAATTCCGGCGTTCGTGTTCGCGGGTCTTTCGCCTTATACGATGGAGGGCGAGCTGAAAGGCAGCCGCGACAACATGATCCAGTTCATCCAGAATGTGACGGACCAGGGCAATATCGCGCGTGAATATGTCAAGCATTATACGGAATTGCGCACCGGGGCAAACGCGCAACAGATTGTCCTGCGCGCGCTCCAACTCGCGCAAACCGATGTGCGGGGTCCCGTATATCTGACGGCGGCAAGGGAGGTTCTCGAGGAGGAAGCGCGTGATCTCGGGGAAATCCCGCGCGGCTATATGCCGCCCGCGCCGCAGGCCGTCGAGCAATCGGCCTTGGACACCTTGGTCGACGCCCTCGTTTCCGCAAGGCGCCCGCTCATCGTCACCTCATACTTGGGTCGGCAAACCGAGAGCGTCGGGGAACTGTTGAAGATTTGCGAGCGTTTGGCGATCGGTGTGGTTGAAGCACCTCCGTCTTACATGAATTTTCCGGGCGAACACGAGTTGCATCTCGGCGTCGACGTCGCGGAAGCACTTTCCGACAGCGATTTGACGCTTGCCATCGACGTCGACGTCCCATGGTTGCCCGCGCTCACAAAATTCCCGGCGGCCGGTCGCCTGTTCTGGCTTGATATCGACCCCGTAAAGGACACGATCCCGCTCTGGAATTATCCCGCGGAGCTGTTCCTGCGCGCGGATTCCCTGACGGCGCTCCGGCAGATCAACGCGGCGATTGCCCACAGGGCAATCAGTGAGGATCTCGTCGCGGAACGCAGAGCGCGATGCGGGGCGAAGCATGCGCAAATCGTCGCCGCCCGAAACGCGGTCGCCGTTCCGGGGGAAAGGATCACCGTTCCGCATCTGCTCGCCGCCGTCCGGGAGATCACGGATGAGGACACGATCATCCTCAACGAGACGATAACCAATACGGCCATCGTTGAAGAACTGTTGCCGAGAACCAAGCCGGGTACCCGATTTCACAGCGCGGGTTCATCGCTCGGTTGGCATGGCGGCGCGGCCATAGGCGCGAAGTTGGCAAAACCGGACCGCGATATCATCGCGTTGACCGGGGACGGCTCCTATATATTCTCCTGTCCCTCCGCCGTATATTGGGTCGCGAGAAAATACAATACGCCTTTTATGACCGTCATCTTCAACAACGGCGGATGGACCGCGCCCAAGTTTTCGGTCGAGGGTATCCATCCGGACGGATACGCGGTGCGGACCGGGACGTTTTGGACGGAGTTGACGCCCGATTCCCGTTACGATCTGATCGCGGAGGCCGCCGGGGGCGCATACGCCGCGAGGGTCGAAGACCCGCGCGATTTGAAAAAGACGTTGCAAGAAGGGCAAAACGCGGTGAGGGAAGGGCGTTGCGCCGTGATCAACGTGATACTTTGACCGCGCCGAGTCCCTGCGGGATCGGCGGGTTAGAAGTATATACATTTTTGGGAATTACAGGGCAGAGTTATTTTCGAAGGAGGAAACGGGAAATGAAAAAGAGAAAATGGCCGAGGTTTGTCGTTGTGGCATGTATGATCCTTGCCTTGCTTGCGGGATGCTCCCCCGGCGGGGACGACGCCGCGGGCGGCGATGTGAACACGGAGGACGCAAACACGGCGGTGGAAGATGATTGGGAAGGGCTGGAATTGAAGTTTGTCAGCATGTACACGACGGAGACCAGCACGTATGAATCGATCAAGCATTGGATGGATCGCATTGAGGAGGAGACGGACGGAAAGATAAAGACGACGTTCTATGGGGGCGATACCCTGATGAAGAGTACGGATCAGTTGCCCGGCGTACTCGACGGAATCGCGGACGTCGTTTTGACCGACACTTCTTACAACGCGGAGTATTGGCCTTTGAGCCGCGCCTACACCTTGCCGGGCCTGATTGTGGACAACAGCGCGGTTTCGACCTACGCGGCAAGCGAATTCATCCGCACATCCGATTATCCCGAATTCAAACAGATGAAAATGCTCTGGGCCTTGGGTTTGGACACGCCCGGCTTCATGGGCAATGTCCCGATCGAAAAGTTGGAAGACTTCAAGGGGTTGCAGGTCCGATGCAACAGCTTTTCGAAAGGGCCCATCGAGGCGGTCGGCGCGGCGGCGGTCGCGATCCCCGCGCCCGAAGTATACGAAGCGCTGTTGAAGGGTACGGTGGATACAAACATCATGGGCTATGCCGCGCTGATCGACTGGAGGCTCGATGAAGTCACCAAATACGAGGTGTTCATCCCGGGCATTACAAATACCTTCCATGACGATCGGAATACCCTATTTTCCTTTCGTCGTTGTCGCGTTCATATGCTTTGTGCTTTTCCTGCTCACGTTTTTCGTGAATTTCATTCACGCGTATGACGATTGGAGGGTTGAGAGATGACAGCAGCAATGGTCGGGACCGTCGGTATCGTCATATTTTTGGCATGTCTGTTGATCGGGCTTCCGATCTGGGCTTCGATGTTGGGCGTCGGCATGATAGGCTTCGGCGTCCTTGCGGGATTTGATTCCGCCTTTAAAATGGCGCCCATGGATATATTCAGCAGCTTGGCCTCTTACAATTTCAGCGTCGTCGCGATGTTTACGCTGATGGGGTTTTTCGCCTACCATTCGGGGATAGGGAGCAAGCTGTTTGATTTCGCCTACAAATGCCTCGGGTTCATGCCCGGCGGCCTTGCCATCGCGACGGAGGGCGCCTGCGCCGCGTTCGGCGCGATCTGCGGCTCCGGACCCGCGACCGTGGCGACGATAGGTTCCATCGCCTTCCCCGAAATGAAAAAATTCAAGTACGACGACACCTTGGCTACCGCGAGCGTGGCGGCGGGCGGGGGACTCGGCCTGCTGATCCCGCCCAGCGTCACGGCGATCGTCTACGGGGTTATGACCGAGACCTCGATCGGCAGGCTCTTTGTCGGCGGGATCACGGCCGGCATCCTGCTCATGATTCTGTACATGATCGCGATCTATATCATGGTA
Organism: Eubacteriales Family XIII. Incertae Sedis bacterium; assembly: GCA_031263335.1. Lineage (GTDB taxonomy): Bacteria > Bacillota > Clostridia > Peptostreptococcales > Anaerovoracaceae > JAISGB01. The sequence continues at coordinate 1,999 of JAISGB010000118.1, read as the reverse complement.
AAACGAAAGCCGGAGTTGGCGCCCCAAGGCGAGAAGTTTACGTTGAAGGAGAAGCTCGCTTCCGTCAACGGCGGCCTGCTCGAGACCATCATCATCTTTGCCATCACGATCGGCGGCCTCGCCGCCGGCTGGTTTACGCCGACGGAGGGCGGCGCGATCGGCGCCTTCGCGATGTTTGCCGTCTGCCTGATTCGGAGGAAACTCCCCATGAAGGCCCTCATCGCGTCCCTGTATGACACGGCCCGAACGGTCGGCATGTGTCTCCTGCTCGTGGCGTGCGTGACCGTCTTTCAGCGTTTTGTCGTCATTTCAAACATCCCGCAGGCCTTGGCCGAGGCGCTGATGAACATAGACGCGCCGCCCAAGGTCGTATTTCTGCTCATTGTCCTGATCTACCTGATCGGCGGCTGTTTCTTGGACGGACTCCCGCTGATCCTGATCACCGTCCCCATCTTCTTCTCGGTCGTAATGGATCTCGGTTTTGATCCGGTATGGTTCGGCGTGATCGTCACGATGGTCTGCGTCATGGGAATGATCACCCCGCCGGTGGGCATCAACGTATATGTGATGCGCGGGGTCACCAAAGGGGAGATATCGTTGGAGACGATCTTTAAAGGCGTATGGCCCTTCGTCGGGTGCATTCTCATCGCGATCGTGATTTCCCTGATGTTCCCCCAATTGCTGCTGTTCCTTCCGCAACTGATCTATTGAGGATTCCGGGGGAAGAATAGGATGAGATTGGGTGTGATTGGCGGCGCGGGCTTGTTGGGTTCCACAACCGCCTTTGTGGCGGCCGTACAGGGCTTGGGCGGAGTTGAGAGAAGCGGAAACAAAGATTCTCAACCGGGTGAGTCTGTGCGATCCGAAACTTCGACCGAGATGACAGTTGCCGGCGGAGACAACCGTCAAAGCGTCTGCGGCCAAACGTCGAGTCCCGGCGTGACGTTTGGCCGCCGGTATTCAAGCGGCGCGGCTGATAAAAATCGTCTTTGACCACGTCTTTGAATGAGCGGCGTACCTTCATGTAATCCACTTTTTTTCCCTGTAATAGCACTATATACATTGTCACACTGTGCGATGTAATTTTCAATCATATTCGTGAATAAACTTCCTGAATGAGCAGTCAATTAGTTGTAATTGCGAAGATGTTACGATATAATATCAAAGACGGCATGAGTACTGATTTGCGAGGTGAACAAGATGTCTGTGAGTTACAAGAAGCTTTGGAAGCTGCTCATCGACAAAGACATGAAAAAGAAGGATTTGATGGAGGCTGCTGATATTAGTTGGCAGACCATCACAAAGCTAAATAAAGGCAATAACGTCGGTGTCGCAATATTGGAAAAAATATGTTCCGTCCTGAAATGCGATATCGGCGACATCGCAGAGATGATACCCGATAAGGAGTCATCAACACAGAACAGCTCTGTCGAGGGGAACGTCTGAAGGCTAAGGATAACAAAAGAAGCAAAAATGAGGAAAGCAGGATTATGAGCAACAGTAACAAAGTAATCGCGTTAAGCCTTTTCGCCGGCATCGGAGGTTTTGAAGTCGGTATGTCCCAATGCGGATTTGAGTTTATCAAGACTCTGGAATGGGATGAAAACTGCTGTAAAACACTAAATGCAAACAAGCGGTTCACAGGGGCGTTAGAGGATGATATTCAGCCTATCGATATTATGAAAACCCTGCCGGAAGATTTCTATGACGGGGCAATTGACTATATTGTCGGCGGACCACCATGCCAAAGCTTCTCAGCAGCAGGGAGGAGAGCCGGAGGCGTTGCAGGAACAAGCGACACCCGTGGAACTCTGTTTTGGTATTACTGCCGATATGTCGAGCACTTCAAACCCAAAGCGTTTGTATTTGAAAATGTCAGAGGCATTCTTTCGTCGAACAAGGGAGCGGATTTCAAAATAATATGCAGTTCTTTTGAGGAGGTTGGATACAAGCTCTATTGGCGGGTGCTAAACGCAGCCGACTACGGTGTTCCCCAACA
>JAISGB010000064.1 GCA_031263335.1 Eubacteriales Family XIII. Incertae Sedis bacterium | reverse complement strand
CAGGAAACAAGGATGAGATTTGAAGATTACAGGACATTCAAGACCGCCATGGGCGGGAGACTGCTGCAGTTTGAGATCGGCAAGGTCGCGGAACAGGCGAACGGCGCGGTGACGGTGCGCTACGGGGATACGGTGGTCAATGTGACGGCCGTCATGTCGAAGTCCCCGAGGGAGAACATCGACTTCTTCCCGCTGAGCTGTGATTATGAGGAGAAGATGTACGCCGCGGGCAAGATACCGGGCGGGTTCATCAAGCGGGAAGGTCGCCCGTCGGAAAAGGCGACGCTCTGCGCGCGTCTGATGGATCGGCCGCTGAGGCCGCTCTTTCCCAAGGGCTTCCGCAACGATGTACAGGTGGTGGCGACGGTGCTCTGCGTCGATCCGGACTGTCCGCCGGAGGTGGCGGCCATGTTGGGTTCGTCGGTGGCGCTCTCCATCTCGGACATCCCGTTTGACGGCCCCACGGGTTCCGTCATCGTCGGACTCATCGACGGGCGGTTTATCGTCAATCCGACACAGGCCGAGCGGGCGGAAAGCGAACTGCAGCTGACGGTCTCGGGGACGAGGGAGGCCATCATGATGGTGGAGGCGGGCGCGCAAGAGATCCCCGAGGAGACGATCTTGGACGCCATCCTATTCGCCCATGATGAGATCAAGAAGATCATCGCGGAGATAGACGAGATCGTGTCGGAGTTGGGCGTCGCCAAGATCACGCCTCCGGACGTGAGCGTGCCGCAGGAGATAGACGACGCGGCGCGCGCCTTTGCGCGGGATAGGATGCGCGACGCCATCCACACCTTCGAGCGCAAGGCGCAGAGCGAGAAGATCCAAACGATCAAGGATGAGGCGCAGGAGGCGCTTGCGGAACGTTTCCCGGAGAGCGAGAAGCAGATCGCGTCCGTCGTCGAAGCGGTCATGGTGGAGGAATTCCGCAACATGATCCTGAACGAGAGCGTAAGGCCGGACGGCAGAAGGCCGGACGAGGTCAGGCCCATCTGGTGCGAGGCGGGCTTCCTGCCGAGGGCGCACGGATCGGGGCTGTTCAAGCGTGGGCAGACACAGGTGCTCTCCGTGACGACGCTCGCGCCCTTGGGCGAGGGGCAGACGATCGACGGGATCGGCGACGAGACGAACAAGCGCTATATGCACCATTACAATTTCCCGCCGTATTCCGTGGGTGAGACGAAGCCCATGCGCAGCCCGGGCAGGCGGGAGATCGGCCATGGCGCGCTTGCGGAACGCGCCCTCATCCCCGTGCTTCCGGATGAAGAATCCTTCCCCTACGCCATCCGCGTGGTATCGGAGGTCCTTTCGTCCAACGGCAGTTCGTCACAGGCTTCCGTCTGCGGCAGCAGCCTGTCGCTCATGGACGCCGGCGTACCCATCCGCGCGGCCGTTTCCGGCATCGCGATGGGGCTGATCGAGGAATACAACGAGTCCTCGGGACAGAGCAGGATAGCGATCCTGTCCGACATTCATGGCTTGGAGGATCATTACGGCGACATGGACTTCAAGGTGGCCGGCACCACAAAGGGCGTCACGGCGGTTCAGATGGACATCAAGGTACACGGACTCTCCCGTGAGGTGTTGGAACGCGCCTTGGTTCAGGCGCGCGAAGGCCGTCTGTTCATCATGGATCGCATGTCCGAGGAGATCACGGCGCCGAGGGAGGAACTCTCGAAATACGCGCCGCGTATCATTTCCATCCAGATCGACGTGGACGACATTCGGACGGTCATCGGCCCGGGCGGCAAGACCATCAATCGCATCATCGACGAAACGGGCGTGAAGATCGACATCGAGGACACGGGACTCATCTACATCGCCGCGCCCGACATGGAGGCCGCCGAAAAGGGCGTCGCGGCGATCGAACTGCTGTTGAAAGACGTGGAGGTCGGCGAGACCTACGAGGGCGTGGTCAAGCGCATCATGGCGTTCGGCGCCTTCGTCGAGGTTCTGCCCGGCAAGGAAGGACTGCTCCATATCTCGCGCATGGAAAACAGGCGGGTCGAAAAGGTGGAAGACGTCTTGAACATCGGCGACAAGGTAAAGGTGAAGGTGTACGAGATCGACAGCCAAGGGAGGATCAACCTCACGCGAAAGGAATTGCTCGACAAATAATGATTAAGAAGAAACAACTCGGAAACGGCGTGACCGTCCTGTTCGAATATCTGCCCTACGTCCAATCCGCGGCCATCGGCGTCTGGGTCAGAGCCGGCGCCGCGGACGAGACGCCGTGCGGCGAAGAGGCCGGATCCGAAGGGGCGGACGGCGCGCGATCCAACGCGGGCGTATCGCATTTTATCGAACATATGATGTTCAAGGGGACGGAGAAACGTACCGCCAAGGCGATCGCGGAGGACATCGATCGCATCGGGGGCAGCATCAACGCGTTCACGGGGAAGGAGGCCACCTGCTACTACGTGAAAACCCTCTCGACGCACATCGACGCGTCCATCGACGTATTGGCGGATATGCTGAACAACTCCCTCTTCGATCCGGAGGAAACGGAGAAGGAACGCAATGTGATCCTCGAGGAGATAAAGATGATAGAGGACGCGCCCGATGACATCGGACACGACCTCATCAACGAACAGGTGTTCTTCGGCTCCCGCCTCGGACACAGGGTCATCGGGTTTCCCAAGACGGTTTCATCCATCACGCGGGACGATATGCTGGCCTATATCGCGGATCGCTACATCGCGAGCGGGATCGTCGTCGCCCTCTCGGGCAACTTTGCCGAGGACGAGGTCATGGATCGGTTGGAACGGGGCTTTGGTTCGCTCGGCGTCGGCGTCGCCGAACGGACGATCCCCGCGGTACCCCATACCCCGCGTTCGATGAGACGAAAGAAGGACATCGAGCAGACGCATATCTTCTTGGGCGCGCGGGGCGTGAGCTTGACCCACGACGACTATTACCGCTTTCTGCTCTATAACAGCATCCTCGGCGGCGGGATGAGTTCGCGGCTGTTTCAGAACATCCGCGAGGAACAAGGCTTGGCCTATTCGGTGTATTCCTCGGCGTCGTCCTTTGTGGGCGACGGTCTTCTGACCATATACGCCGGCGTCGGGCAGGACAAGGAGACCGCCGCCATCGACGCGATCCGCGCGGAGACGGAGCGTCTCGCGGAAACGGGCGTCGATGAGGAGGAACTCAATAAGGCGAAGGAACAGAACAAGGGACACTATATCTTCGGGCAGGAGAGCGTGAGCAGCAGGATGTTCGCTGCGGGAAAGAATATGTTACTGCTTGATCGCGTCTACAGCGCCGAGGAGATCATGGCGGGCATCGACGCGGTGACGAGAGCGGATATCGCGCGGATCGCAGAACGGTACGCCGATCTTGCGTCCTATTCGCGCGTGATCATCTCCGCGTCGTAAGGCGACGCGGGGGTCGCACGACCATAAAATCGCAATTGTCGAGCAATTGCCTTAAAGACAGACATGACAGACATGGAAGTAAAAATAACCACAGACAATACCTATACGCCCGCGTATGAGACGGACGGTTCCGCGGGCATGGATGTCCGCGTGAAGTTGGACGCTCCGACGGAGATCGCCCCGGGCGAACGGAAACTCCTGCCGACGGGTTTGCGGATCGAATTGCCGCCGGGCTTCGAGGCGCAGATACGCGCGCGGAGCGGTTTGGCCGTCAAGTACGGCGTCATTCCGGCGAACGGGGTCGGCACCATCGACAGCGATTACCGCGGAGAGATCAAGATCGCGCTGATCAATCTGGGCGCGGAACCCTTCATCGTGCGGGACGGGGATCGGGTCGCGCAGATGGTCGTCGCGCGGTATGAGCGGGTGGAATGGATACGAACCGATCGCCTCGGGGACAGCGACCGAGGCGACGGCGGGTTCGGGCATACGGGCGTATAATCATTGCATTAAAGCGGGGACGGAGATGCTGACACGCGTCGATTCCGAACAACGGGAATACAAGGTGCTTTCCGCGTTCGCCGCAAAGGCGGCCGATTCGCGCGGGCGGGCGACACCGGAGCGGAAATGCGATTTCCGTACGGATTTCCAACGGGATCGGGATCGCGTCATCCACTCGAAAGCCTTCCGTCGGCTCATGCACAAGACGCAGGTCTTTCTCGCCCCGGAAGGGGATCACTACAGGACGCGGCTCACGCATACCTTGGAGGTCTCCCAGATATCGAGGAGCATCGCGCGCGGGTTACGGCTCAACGAGGATCTGACCGAGGCCATCGCGCTCGGCCACGATCTGGGGCATACGCCCTTCGGCCACAACGGCGAGCATTTTTTAAGCGAACGCCATCGGGGCGGTTTTCGCCATAAT
>JAISGB010000240.1 GCA_031263335.1 Eubacteriales Family XIII. Incertae Sedis bacterium | reverse complement strand
GCCACGCTGACGCCGGCCAAGATGAAGATCTTCGCCAATGTCCCCTTTGCAGGCTTAGGCTCCGCCCCCCCCCCCCATTTTGCGTCGGAGGCGTTAAAATCTCAACACGCAAGGCCCGCATCATTCCGTTTTGTCCGCCCTTCTTTCCGACTCACAGTAAAAAACTTTTGCAACCATAATTATATCAAGGCAGATCAAGAAAGTCAAAATGTTTAGGCAGATGTTTCATCGCACGCGTTTCGGTATCGCTTGCTTTTCTCCCCGAATCGTGTTTGAATAAATACATTATGATAGGAACATTTGTCAATGTCGGCGCGATCCTTGTCGGCAGCCTCATCGGGTTGTTGTTCAAACGCGGGATACCGGAGCGCATCAATACGGCCGTCGTCAAGGCGCAGGGCATCGCTGTGTTTGTCATCGGACTGAACGGCGTACTGACGACCATGCTGTATATCGACGCGGACGGGAAGCTCCGGGACAACAACGCCCTGTTGCTATTGATCAGCTTGGCCGTCGGTTGCGTGATCGGGGAACTGGCGCGGATCGAGGATCGCCTGACCGGCCTGAGCGGTTTCGCGGAACGCAAGCTCAAGGCGGACAACCTCTCGAAGGGATTTGTGACGGCGACCCTGATCTTCGTCGTCGGCGCGATGGGCGTCGTCGGCGCGATCAACGACGGACTCACGGGAGACAGCGCCATCCTCTTTACGAAGGCGACGCTCGACTTCATCACCGCGATCGTCCTCTCCGCGTCCCTCGGCGCCGGCGTCATCCTCGGCGCGATTCCCGTCCTCATCGTCCAAGGCGTGATCTCCCTGCTCGCGGGTTTCATCGCCCCCTACGTATCGGACGAGTTGATCCGCATGTTCAGCATGGTGGGCTACGCCCTCGTCATGGCGATCGGCTTCAATTTCATCTGCGACGCAAAGATACGGATCGCGAATTTGCTTCCGACGCTGATCGTACCGATACTGTACTACTGCCTCAGTCCCCTGTTCGGGTAATTATTAACAAGTAATTATTAACCGGTAACTACGCAACTGTGAGGCGAAGCCGAATCTCATCCCAAGTGCCGGGAGTCAAATCCGTATTGGAACCCGGACTCCATCAAAACTATCGTGACCGTTGCGTAGTTTTGATCTGATTATTTCTGATTGTTAAAGTGCCTTGCCCAAGATCTCTTCCGTCTTTTCAATGAAATATTGCATCTGTTCCGGTCTGCCCGTGCTGATGCGGAAATACGTCTTCCAGCGGTCGCCCCAGAGATAGCCGGGGCGGATGATGACGCCGCGCTTCTGCAATTCCTCGAAGAACCATTTGGAATCGAGCCCCGTGTCCGTCCAGACAAAGTTGGAGTAGGACGGGAAGCAGGTCCAACCCTTCGTCGCGTAATAGTCGGTCAGCGTCTTGCGCGCCGCCGCGTTTTCCTTCGCGTACCAATCCCGGTATTCGGCGTCCTTGAGCGCGCCGCGCGCCGCCGCGATCGCCAACCGGCTGACCCGGAAGGACGGGCCGACCGCGCCGAGCCTTGCCGCGATCTCGGGTGAGGTGACGGCATAGCCGAAGCGCACGCCCGCGATCCCGTAGGTCTTTGAGAATGAACGGAGGATCAGCGTGTTCGGACGTTCGGCGATGATCCGGATGCTGTCCCTCGGATAGTCGTCCGTGATCGCCGCCAACTCATAATAGGCTTCGTCCACCACGAGTATGACATCCTCGGGCAATGCGCGGACGATCCGGTCGATCTCCGCCCGGGAAGCGATGTGGCCCGTCGGATTGTTCGGGTTGCACAGGAAAAACAGCTTCGTCCGCTCGTTCACGGACGCGAGCATCGCGTCGATGTCGTAGCGCATCCCCGCGAGCGGAATCCGTACCGTGACGCCGCCGAGGATGGAAGTCGCGATGCGATAGACGTCGAAGGTGGGATCCGCGACGATGATCTCGTCCCCCTTATTGACAAAGCACAGGGCGATCTGCCACAGCAGACCCTCCCCGCCCGCGCCGAGGACCAATTGATCGCGGGCGACGCCGAGGGCGGCGGCCAATTCGTTCATCAGATCGAAGGGATAGGATTCCGGATAGAATATCAGCTCGTCCAACTCGTCCCTTATGGCGTCCAACGCCTTGGGCGCCGGGCCGAACTGATTCTCGTTCGAGGCGAGCTTCTCGATCCGATCGAGTCCGTATTCGCGACGCACCTCCTCGATCGGCTTGCCCTGCACGTAGGGTTTGAATTCCGCCAATTCGTTCCTGAATATGGAGTTGCCCATATATGTCACCTCTGTCATACCATTCATTACAAACTGCGCAACGGTCGCCGCGCGGCAACCTTTCCTATAATACCACAGCGCGCCGCCCCGTGTAAACGCGCCCGCCGGCGCGAACCGGACGCCCGGCAGACGCTTGGCGCACTTCGGACGCCCGGCCCGCAAGTACGGTGTCTGCCCGCATTCCCCGCAGACGCGAGGCGCGCCCTACCGCACGGGGCAGACCCCGCCCTCACAGCCGTCGTCCCCGATGTCGTAATCGACCTCCTCTTTCTCGTACTTGGATATCAAAGACGGGATGAAGGGCTTCATCTCCTTCACGCGGCGCTCGTATTCCTCGGCCGTGATCGTTTCAAAGGGCAGGAGTTCGTAGAAGCTGTCGTCAAACGGCAGGAAGGAGAGCGCGACCACATCGTCCCAATTGTCCCAAACCCACTGTTCCGTTTCTTCCCACTCGTCGTCGCGTACGTGGACGGTGATGCTGCAGTTGTGTTCCACATAGTTTTCCATGAACATCTTGTATATCTCAAGTTGCGCGATGGCGGACACGTCCCGCTTGCACTTGCCGGCCGGCGCCTTGACGGGGAACTCCACAACCTTCGTCATCGCATGCTCCGGCGTCTGCCCCGCCTCAGGGAACACGGGGTATTCCAATTCCTCGCAGACCTTGATGAGCGGGTCGTCGGCCGAGATGCGGATGCGCCGGATAAAGTACGGGGCGTGGGAGAAATGCACGCCGCTCGAAACGACGGGCAAGAGGCTCAAGGTACCCTCCGGCTTGATGGTCGTGATGAGCAACGGTTCGCTCATGCCGAGTTCCGCCGCATATTCCCGCGCCGCCTTCCGCGCGGCCTCCTTGAGTTCGCGCAACAACGCCTTCTGATCCTCGACGCCGAAGGACAGCGCGTTGGCCATGTCCTGCCATCCCGTCAGCGAGCACCCGAGGAGCTTGTCGCGTTGCTGTACGGCGTTCCATTCGGGCATCTCCAATTCCGTACAGGTCATTCGGTAGCCCGCGCGCGCCGAAAGGCGTTGCGCCTCGAGCAGACCCTCCCGATCCAAGACGCCGTCCTTCACGAAGGCCATGACATTGACCGTCGTGAGGTTGCACAGCCCCTTGCTGTCCAACAATATCTCGGCGCAGGGGTTCACGCCGCAGAAATTCGGGCGCCGCTTCTTCCCCGCAGCCTCGTTTACCCAACCCGGCTCACCGGAATACCGCATCTGCCGCAGATGCCAATTCAATTCCTCGCGGCTCGGCTTGCGCGTGTAATGGATGGAATTATTGCTCATCCGACGATGCGCGATCTCCGCGTCGATGACCCATTTGTCGTCGCTCTTCTTGTACAGTTCCCCTTTGGCCCGTATGCTGTCGGCGTCGTCCTGATCGAGCAGGATGATCTCGGCCGTGCGGCGCACACCGCCGACGACGACATTCTCACCGATGATGTTCGCGATGTCCATACAGTCTATGGGCAGGAGCTTCACCTTGTCCGCGACGGATCGGATCGCGGCCTTGTCGATCACGCGCCCGATCTTCAGGAACATGTTCTTCATGCTCTGATGGCCGCTGGCCGTGCCGCCGAAGGTGCGGAGTTTCTCTCCCTTGGAGCGCACGTGGTCGTAGTTGAGCAGGATCGTCTTGATCTTGCGGAACTCGGCGCTGTACAGTACCTTCAGGAAGTAATCCATCGACTGGACCCACCCTTCCTTGCTGTCTCCGATGACGATCCTGACGGTATCGTTGTGCGTAAACTCCAACGCCGTGCTGTCCTGGCGCAGCGTTTTCAGCATCGGCGTGTAGGATTCGTGGATGATCTCCACGTCCGTGCGGATCGCGGGCAACTTCGCGACGTCCGATTTCAGGATGCGGATGCCGACGCCGGAACCCACCATGAGCAGATAGAAGATGTCGCGAAACGCGGCGAAGCCGTCCACCATGCGAAAGGAGCAATTATAATTGGACATGGGGTAGTATTTGGAAACATCCGTCCCCCCGACCCAAAAGGTGCGGCCGGACAGGAATTGCTTCAGTTCGAAGACATTGTTGTAGAGCTTCTCCGCCTCCTCCTTCGACGTCGGCACCAAGCCGCAGTTGTACTCCACGGAACGGCGCACCGTCTCCCACCAATATTCCCTGCGCTGTTCGTCCGGAACCCATCTGGAATAGGTGCGGTAATACACAAAGCTGCCGAGCTGATTCATGGGCGACGGCATGTGCTTGTATCCGCTCACGAACTCATCGCTGATCACACTGCCGTCCCTGCGTTTCCGCGCGTCCCGCGTCTTGTCGCGCTCATACCTGTATATGATGAACTTCTTCGCGACGGCCTTGCGGTCGCTCTCCATGAGAAAATCCTCGACCAAGTCCTGGATATCCTCCACGTTCACATGCCCGACGCTGCGCGCGACTTGATCCTCGATCGCGCGCACGATGTCTGCGGCGAGCAGGCTGTCCACGCCCTCCGTCGTCTCCAACATGGCGTTCTCGATCGCCGTCCCGATCTTCCCTCCGTTGAACGGGACGAGGGTCCCATCCCGCTTCATCACCTTTGTCATTCCTTGTCTCTCCTTGCTGTAATATGAACCGTAACCTTTGCCTGAATCAGCGCGCCCCTCCCGGGATATCCACAATTTGTTGTATGGTTTAAACGCAACAACACCATTATATAGTCGTTGAGGGGAGGAATCAATACGCCGCGCGGCGATCCCGGGATTTTTTTCGGGATCGCAGGCAAGGGTTCAATCAAAACCGGCGCGACCGTTGCGCAGTTACCCTACATTGTCCATTTTTATTGACAGCGCTTAAAATGCAGCATATCATAATATAGACGTAATTTTTGTTCGGGAGTCAAATCAAAAGTTGTTGCTCAAACGTTAAACGAGCAGTTGCGTTGAAACGGCGCAACGTACGGCTTGCGGCGTTCTCGGCATAAAACGGCGATTAGGAGGCGATCATGTCAAACAATGCGGGACTGAGGGGATTGCGCAGGTATCAAAAGAAAGG
>JAISGB010000040.1 GCA_031263335.1 Eubacteriales Family XIII. Incertae Sedis bacterium | reverse complement strand
TCCTCGCCCGCAATTTTTGCCAACCGGATGAGAGCGTCGTCGACGGACGCGTTATAATCCCTTCGGAGCAGGGGCAACAGCTCCAACCTTATCCTGTTCCGGAAATATCCGGTTTCCTCGTTGGTATGATCCCGCCGAGGCCGCAACCCATTGTCCGCGCAATACAGCTCTATCGCATCCCTGCTCACCGCGAGCAACGGCCGGATCACCTCATAGCCCGCGTCGCTCACACGTCTGCGGGACATGCCGGACAGTCCGTCGGGGCCGCTGCCGCGCAACAGGCGCATCAGTACCGTTTCCGCTTGATCGTTCCTGTTCTGCGCCACGGCGATCTTGATCCCGGACGGCGCGAAGCCCGACATCCGTTCAACACGCGCCGCCGTCTCGTCGAACGCGCGGTAACGGGCCGTCCGCCCCGCCTCCTCCGGCGTCTCCCCCCGTTCGCGCGCGAGCGCCGCCACATCCGGGGTATGGATGTCGATCGGGATCCCCCAATCGGCGCAGAGGCGTTCCGCGTAAGCCTGATCCGCCTCGGCGGCGCCGGGACGAAAGCCGTGATTCACATGCACGGCGCCGACCGTGAAATCAAACTCCGCGCGCAGGTGCAACAGCGCGTGCAGGAGGCACAGGGAGTCCGGTCCCCCGGAAAACCCGACGATGACGTGACCGCCCTTCGGTATGAGTCCCATACCGCCGATCGCCTCCCTGATATTGCTTTGCACATCCCCGTTCACCGAATCACTCGATATTGAAAAAACGCTTCGCGTTGGCGCAGGTGGCGTCCGCCACCTCGGAAACGTCGATCCCCCGCAGCGCCGCGATCTTCTTCGCGGTGTGAAAAACCAAGGGAGAGCTGTTGGGCTTTCCCCTGAACGGTTCCGGGGTCAAATACGGCGCGTCCGTTTCGATGAGCAGATGCGACAGCGGCGTCCGCTCCGCCACCATGGCCGTCTTGATGTTCTTCTTATAGGTAACCGGCCCCGCAACAGAGATCGTCGCGCCCATCTCGATGTATTCCAACGCCTCGTCTATCGTCCCCGAAAAACAATGGAGCAGGACGCCGGCGCTCTCGTAGCCGGTCCCGGGGTTCTTCGGGAAGACGGCGCGCCGTTCGTCGCTGAAAGCGCCCTCCTCACGGAGTATCCGCACCGCCTCGCCCTCGCTGTCCCGATCATGGATGATGATCGGCAACCCGCGTTCCAAGCCGAGGCGGATCTGTTTCCGGAACCAAAGTCGCTGATCCTCTTTGGGGGATCGATTGCGGTAATAATCCAAGCCGATCTCCCCTATCGCGACGACCTTGGGTTTTTCGGACAATTCCTCGATGAACGACAGCACATCGTCAGTCATCTCCGAGGCGTCGTGGGGATGGACGCCCACCGCCGCGTAACACCAAGGATAGCGCGCGGCGTGTCCTACCGCCGCTTCGGAGCTTTTCGGATCGAAGCCGACATCGATCACACAGCACACGTCGGATCGTTCGATGGCCTCTATGACATCACGCCGTTCCTCGTCGCTGTACGCTTCGTAGTTGATGTGCGCGTGGGAATCAAAAAGCATCAGTCCGCCCTCTCTCCGTCCGACGGATTGATCCGAGACAGCGCTTCCAATTCCGCTCCGATATCGAGGCGCGGGAACAGCGCAACGCCCTTTTCGACCGTATACGCGTCCTCCTTGCCGAACACGGTCGCGTCCGCCCAACGCGCCTCGTCATCCCCCAAGCCCAACTGCTTCCGTATCTCGGTGGATGAGTAATGAATGAAGGGACGGATCAGTATGGATACGATCCGCAGGACCTCGGCCAGATTGTAGAGTATCTCGTTCAGCCGTTGCCGCTTCGAAGTATCCCCGGCCAAGACCCACGGCGCCGTCTCATCTATGTACTTGTTGCTCCTGCCGATCAGCGACCATATTTCCTCTAAGGCGCGACTGAAGTAAAATTCCTCCATAAACGCCTCCACCTTCCCTGCCGCCCCGACCGCGACGCGTTTCAGTTCCGCGTCGGGAGTATCCGCCGTTTCGGCGTCGGACGCCGGTTTCGCGATCTTCCCGGATTGGAATTTTCCGCACATGCCGGTCGTACGGGAGAGCAGATTGCCGAGGTCATTGGCCAGATCGGCGTTGATTCTGTTCAGGAGCGCCTCGTTCGTAAAGGGTCCGTCCTGTCCGAACGTATACTCCCTGAGCAGGAAATACTTGAGCGCGTCCACGCCGTAACGCTCGATGAGCTTCACGGGATCCACCACAGTACCCTTGGATTTGGACATCTTTCCACCGTCGAGCAGGAGCCAACCGTGCCCCAACACCTTCTTGGGCAGGGGTTCGCCCATGGACATGAGCATGGCCGGCCAGATGATGGCATGGAACCGGACGATCTCCTTGCCCACCAAATGTACGTCTGCGGGCCAATATTTTCTGTACAGCTCCGCCTCGTCGGGCGTTCCGTCCACCTCCGGATACCCCAAGGCCGTAATGTAGTTTGCCAGAGCGTCCAACCACACGTAGATGACCTGATCCTCGTCAATGGGAACCTTGACGCCCCAATCAAAGGACGATCTGGAAATACAGAGATCCTCAAGACCTTGGTTGATAAAGCCGATCATCTCGTTCCTTCGAGTCTCCGGCTCCAAGAATTCGGGGTGTTCCGTAAAGAGGGTGAGCAACCTGTCCCCGTAATCGGAAAGTCGGAAGAAATACGCGCTTTCCGATTCCCGCTCCACGGGCCGCCCGCAGTCGGGGCATTTGCCGTCCGACAGCTGGACGTCGGTCCAAAAGGACTCGCAGGGCTTACAGTACCAACCCTCGTACTCACCCTTGTAGATATCGCCCTTCTCGTATATCCTCTTGAATACTTCCCGGACGCGCCGCTTGTGCCGATCCTCGGTGGTGCGGATAAAATCATCGTAGGAAATCTCCATGGTCGCCCAGAGATCCTTGATGCCGCGGACGATCTTGTCCACGTACTGCTGCGGCGTGACGCCCTCGGCCTCCGCGATCTCCTGTATCTTCCGCCCGTGCTCGTCGGCGCCCGTGAGAAACATCACATCATAGCCCGACAACCGCTTGAATCTGGCCATCGCGTCCGCCATGACCGTGCAGTAGGTATGGCCTACGTGCAGATTGGAACTGGGATAGTAGATCGGCGTTGTGATATAATACTTACCTTTATCTGTTGCAACCATATGTCCCTCCGAAATGGTAACTACTCAACGGTCACGCTATTTTTGCGTATTCCGGAACCCAATGCGGGTTTGCCTTCCTCACGTACGTTCGTGTACGCTCCGGGAGTCAAATCCGTATTGGAACCCGGACTCCATCAAAACTATCATGACCGTCGAGTAGTTTTGATTTGACCTTCAACTACTCAACGGTCAACCTGCGCGGACCGTCACGTCCCCGTCTCCGGCGACGGTTGCGGCGTCCCGCAATGTGTAATCGAACGCGTATCCGTTCGCGCTGTAATACAGATGGTTCAGGCCGTCCGTTGCGCTCGCTTCAACGGTGAAATCCTCTATGTTCAGCCCCAACATCAGATCTTCCACAGGCATGGACTCCCCCATCTGCACGAATATCTGCCCGATCTTCATCGTGACGGCAACGCATACGGCGTCGCCCGGCAGAGGCGTACGGTTGGGATCCGGCGGTAGGCTCACCGCCCCGTCCGTCGCCGGCGTCGCGTCCGTCTCGGGCGGCGTTTCGACTTGAAACACCTCCCATGGGAAAGCGAAGAAACAGTTGCCCGTTTTATTGCGGTAATAATAACCGCCCTTTTCCTCCCCGACATAGAACAGCGCGCCCACGGAACCCATGATCTCTGCGGCGGGCTTGCCGATATAGCTCAAGAACTCGCTCTCCACGGCATATTGGATGTTGATGGTGTACTCCGCAACGGACGGCCATCCGATCAGCCCGTTCTCGGCGATCACGGCGGCGGTGATGACCAAGGGATCCCGATTCTTCAAGGTCAGCGGCCCCTCATACTGTACGCTCTCGAATGTGGGAATGGAACCGTCCGTCGTATAGCGGATGATCTGCCCCTCTCCGGCCGTGATCTCCACATTTGTCACCACATTGTACACCCCGCCGTTGGGGGTAAACACGGGCGGCGCGGCGATCGCCTCGTTGGTGAGCGCGAGACCCAACCCGTAGGCTTTGAGTATCTGTCCGTTTGCGGCGTTTATATCGTTCAAGGCCCCCACATAAAGCGTAATGAGCCGTTCATATGTTCGCGTCTCCGCCTCATCGGCTTCCTGCATGGCCGTCAACAGGCCAACCGCCTTGTCAAACTTCTCCCACGCGGTATAGGTGTCGGCGAGGGCGATGGTGGCCTCGTCGTCCTTGGGCTTGTATTCCAGCGCTTTCAGGAAGGCGATCTCCGCTTCCGCGTATTCCCCGGATCCATAATATTCCATGCCGAGCTTCATCTGCGCGTCGTAGTTGTCCTTGGGATGCACGAAGCCGAAATAATAGACACAGATGGCCGCGGCGGCCAACACGATCACGCCGGACACGGAGAGGATGGCGATGCGCGTACGTATCTTCTTGCGCCGCCGCTCATCCAAGGCGGGCCTGCCGCCGGGCTTGCGCTCGGACGGGCGATCCGTGGGCGGTTTGCCCGCGCCGGGACGCCCGGCGCCCTTCTTCTTGTCCTTGTCGGTCAAGCGGACACGCTTGCCTTCAGGCCGAGCGCCCACGGCGCGGCCTTTTGTCTTGCCGTCCTTGCCGTTCCCTTTATTTTCCCCGCGATGATCAGGCGCCATAGGTCCTCTCCGTCCCCGAATGGACAAAACGTGAAATCCCAATCCGTATGATACATTTTACTACATTCCGGGCCGCTAAGACAAGAAATTGTTCCACGATTCCCGTTCGGATCAAAACTACTCAAGGCTCGCGATAGTTTTGATGCAGTCCGGGTTCTGATATGATATCATTGTACTATACAGTCAAAGGAGGCGTGATGAACAACAACATAAAAACCATCATGGTCGTGGACGGCCAAGGCGGCGGCCTCGGCAAGGCGATCATCGAGCGCGTCAAAAAGTCCAATCCGGGCGCCTACGTGATCGGCGTCGGCGCCAATTCCATCGCCGCCAGCGTCATGCTGAAGGCGGGCGCGGACGATGTCGCCACCGGCGAGAACGCCGTGATCTATAACGCGGGGCAGGCCGATTATATCATCGGTCCCATCGGCATTATATCGGCGAATTCCATGCTCGGAGAGATATCCCCCGCCATCGCGACCGCGATCGCCTCCGCGCCGGGATTGAAATTGCTCATCCCCATGAACAAATGCAATCTCTATGTGCCGGGCGTACGGGAAAACGGACTGAATGAAAAGATCGACGACGCGATCGCCCGCATAGCCGCCGATAACGAATAGGCGCTCCGCACGGACAAAAACACCGGTCATCGCTTTAAGCGGCGACCGGTGTTTTTGTTTCCATTAATGGAAAATC
>JAISGB010000229.1 GCA_031263335.1 Eubacteriales Family XIII. Incertae Sedis bacterium | reverse complement strand
CGTACCGCAAACCTGCCCGGCCCCGCACATATGATATGGTTTCCCGGAGTGATTTCCGTTGGTTTTCCAACTTAAATTCATCAGGCTTCCAACTGTGGAACTTACTTTGGGAATTTACGGCGAAAAAAATCGTTTACGCGCCAAACGGCGGCTCAACATGTCCCGATCCGGTCCGTAAGCGCCGGACATCCATCACGCGGGGGCGAGTTCCACGGGATCGCCGAGATAGGTGGGTTGTACATCGAAGATCACGTAAAAGAAATCCTTTGTCCGCGCCAACGCCTCGCGCGCGTCCCGAAACAGTTGCCCTTCCGTCTGGGCGGGCGCGGCGACGCCGTACGCGTCGACGCCCAACCGATCCGCGACGTACAAGGCGCGATACAGATGGTAGCGTTGCGTCACCACCACCGCGCTGTCCGCGCGAAAGACCTCATGCAGTCGATACATGCTTTCGTAGGTGGAAAACCCGGCGTAATCCAAGACGACGGAATCCTCGGTCACGCCGTAACCCGCGCCGTTTTCGAGGGCGTAGGTCCGCATGGCCGCCACCTCATTGTATTCGTTCGTGCCGTTGTCGCCCGAGAATAGCAGGACGCCCGCCGCGCCGGTCGCGTAGACCGCCATGCCGGTGTCTATCCGCTTGGCCAGAATGGGACTGGGCCTGCCGTCGCGCAAGGAGGCGCCGAGCACCTCCACACATTGCGGCGGGTTTTCGCGCGAACTCAAAGCCGCGACGGCCTCGACATCGACGATCCGGTCGCGCACAACGCAGATCATATAGACATTTGTGGAGACAACGACGAGCGCCGACGCCGCAACCCAGCCGACGCATATCCCAAGGAATATGGCGACGAACCTGCGGAACCCGCTCCTTTTCTTCCGGAGACCCCTTCGCGATCCCCTTCGACGATGTTCAGTTTTTCGCGCGGTCGCGCGGACATTTCTCGTATCGCCGGACATGATATTCATTGTACCGGTTGTACCCAAGAAAAGGATGTTAAAAATATGTTACCGTATCGCCGTCACCGCGATCCGACGTGAGGCCGGAACCGATCACCGCAACCCGCGCGTCGGATCGACACGATCTGAGGCGTAAATCCGCGTGAGGCCGGAGCCGTCCGAGATCGAGACATATTTTACAATTTCGTCTTTCGGGATTATACTAAGGGACAGGACGCGCCCGTCATTAGAATTTCATCAAAACTACGCAATAGGAAAGAAACGCGGAATGACAAAGATATTGGTTGTCGAAGACGAAGCAAATATCCGGGAGCTTATCACCTATAACCTCGCCTCGGAAGGATACGAACTCATCGTCGCCGAAGATGGCAAGCAGGGACTCGCGTCAGCGGAGGCGGAGCGCCCCGACCTCATCCTGTTGGATCTGATGTTGCCTTCCTTGGACGGCTATGGGGTGATCCGCGCCCTGCGGGACGCGGGGGATTCGACGCCCGTCATCATGCTGACCGCCAAGAATGACGAGGTGGACAAGGTGCTCGGATTGGAATTCGGCGCGGACGACTATATAACCAAGCCTTTCGGCGTTCGGGAGTTGAAGGCGCGCATCCGGGCGGTGTTGCGCCGTTACGGCAACGGCAACGCGCGGGAAGCGGTCGCGACGAAGGACGAAAACGGCGCGGCGGATGATGTTTTGCCGGGCGGAAACGCCTCGGGCGACGATCCGAGGAACGGCCGCCGGGACGCAACGGGTGCGGTGGGCGGCGGGAATTCGGGAGAAACGGCGGCGCGCGAAGATACGGTACTCACCGTGGACGATCTTCGCATCGACATCCCCGGCCATGAGGTCAGCGTGGCGGGAAAACCGATCACGCTCACACTGAAGGAGTTTGAATTGTTGCGCGCTTTGGCCGAAAACCGGGGGATCGTGCTGACGCGGGACAGGTTGCTCGACAAGATATGGGGCTACGACTACGTCGGCGAAACCAGGACCGTGGACGTCCACGTACGCTACCTGAGACGAAAATTGGGCGGTGGGGAGGATAGGTATATATTGACTGTCCGAGGCGTCGGCTACAAGATGAAATAACGGTGGGGTGAAATGCGCAAACGAATCCTGCTCTACTCCCTGTCGATCATTTTGGTCAGTGTGCTGGTGACGGCCTTCGTCTCCGTATTCTTCAGCGTCTCGTCCTACTTGGATGAAAAGGAGTCTACGCTGTACGCGTACAGCCGCCTGATCAACGAAAGTATCAGCGACGACTTCCGCGCGGGAACGGACCGACCGATGTCCGCCTATGCCGCCGATTTTTCGAGAGAAAGCGGTTGCCGGATCACCTTCATCGACCGGGACGGCGTGATTCTCGCCGATTCGGAGGCGGGCGACGCATACGGGGACATGGAAAACCACGGCGACAGGGAGGAATTTCTCGAGGCAATCCGAACCGGCGTGGGCGGCAGCGACCGAGAGAGCGAGACCTTGGGGAAGGAATACCTCTACGTGGCCGCGCTTAATGACGCCGATCCGCAGAGGCCCTTCGTCACCCGCGTCGCCATGGAGGTGGACAAATCGGACATCGTCATGGATCAGGCCATCAAGAGCACGTTGATCTCGTCCCTGATCGGCATCGCCCTCGCCGTCGTGCTCGCCCTCTTCTACTCCAAACGGCTGACGCGCCCCATCCGCGAGATGGAAGGCCGGCTCACGCGCACCATGGAAGAGAACCGTAAAGCGGAAAACATCCGCAGGGAATTCGTCGCGAATGTGACGCATGAGTTAAAGACGCCGCTCACCTCCATCACGGGGTTCGTGGAGACGATACGCGACGACAAGCGCATCGACGAGCGGACCCGCGACCGATTCCTTGACATCATCTCGATCGAATCGGCGCGGTTGGGACGCCTCATCGACGACATCCTCATCATATCCGACATCGAAAGCGGCAGGGAAACGAACACCGCCGGGGACATCGACGTCGCGGAGGCCATAGGCGAAGTCATCGCGATCCTCACCCCCGTGGCCGAGGACGCCGGCGTCGCGTTGCGCTTCGATTACAGCTACGAGATGCACATGGGCGGAAATTCCGACCGGTTCAAGCAGATGATGGCAAACCTCATCGAGAACGCCGTCAAATACTCCGACGCGGATTCCGTCGTTTGGATAACCGCCGTGAAACAGGAGGGCTTCATACGCGTATCCGTCAAGGATGAGGGCATCGGCATCCCCGAGGAACACATGGACCGGCTGTTCGAGCGCTTCTTCCGCGTGGACAAGAGCCGATCGAAAGCGGCCGGCGGCACGGGCTTGGGATTGGCCATCGTGAAACACATCGCGGCGCTCTTTGACGCGAAGATAGAGGTGGAGAGCGCCCTCGGCAAAGGCAGCGCGTTCACGGTGATCTTCAAAGCGTAGAACGCGGACGACGCACAAATAGCGTGACCGTGAAGTAGTTACATCTCACCAACTTGCATTTAACATGGATTTAACACAACCCTACCTTTCGACTTAACATTCGAAAGGTATTTTTATTGAGAAGGAAAACGTCTGTGGAATGCAGGTCGGCGGGAAGCGCCGACGCGGAGAAGAAAGGAAAGAATATGAAAAGACGATCTGTAAAACTCGTGGCGGCGGCCTTGGCCTTGACACTCGTTGCGTTGAGCGCAGCGGCCTGTTCCCCGGCCGAAGCGGATCCCGGGAACGATGAACCGAGCGCAAGCGATACGCCCGAACCCGTCACCGTGGTGATCGCGGGTTCCACCTCTGTCCAGCCCCTTTCCGAAATGTTGGCCGAAACGTATATGGAGGATCATCCCGAGGCGAGCATCGAGATACAGGGCGGCGGCAGCGGCCAGGGCATCAAATCCATCGAGGAGAAGATCGCGGACTTCGGCGCCCTGTCCCGGGAATTGAAACCGGAGGAAGAGGAAATCGCCGCGGAACAATTCGTGATCGCCAAGGACGGGATCGCCATCGTTGTAAACAGCGACACCGATGTGTCCGACATCACGATCGAACAGCTGAAGAAGGTTTACACGGGAGAGATCACAAAGTGGAG
>JAISGB010000204.1 GCA_031263335.1 Eubacteriales Family XIII. Incertae Sedis bacterium | reverse complement strand
GAAGCCGCCCCTCCTTTTCATACAGCTGCGCCTTCGCCTCACGGCTGATGACGCTCTGGAAGTCGCGTACAATGGTCGGGAACGGATGCGGACCCATGACGGAACCGAGGATGTAGTGGGTGTCGGAGACCCGGCGCGTCCATTCACGCATGGTCTCGTTGACCGCGTCCTTGAGCGTCATGGTTCCGGATGTGACCGCATGTACCTCCGCGCCGAGCAGACGCATCCGATAGACGTTCAACGCCTGCCGTTCCGTATCCTCCTTGCCCATGAAGATCTCGCATTCCAATCCGAGGAGGGCGGCGGCCGTCGCCGTCGCCACGCCGTGTTGCCCCGCGCCGGTCTCGGCGATCACGCGGGTCTTCCCCATACGCTTCGCGAGCAACGCCTGTCCGAGCACGTTGTTGATCTTGTGCGAACCCGTATGGTTCAGATCCTCGCGTTTGAGGTAGATCTTCGCGCCGCCCAAGTCCTTCGTCATGTTCTCCGCGAGGTAGAGCCTCGATGGCCTGCCCGCGTATTCATTCAGCAGATAGTCCAATTCCTCATTGAACTTCCGGTCGTATTTGCATTCGGTATAGACGCGCTCCAGATCGGAGAGCGCCTGCATCAATGTCTCGGGAACATACTGCCCCCCGTAGACGCCGAAGCGGCCGGCTCTGTGTTTCGTATCCGTTTGATTCATCCGTTCACCTCCCGCGCCGCCTCCACAAAGGCCCGCATCCGCTCAAGATCTTTGAATCCTCCGCGTTCCACGCCGCTGCTCACGTCCACGGCGTACGGCCGCGCCTCTCTCGCCGCCTCGGCGACATTCGACGGCGTCAATCCGCCCGCGAGAAAGAAGGGGCGCGCAGGCTTTCCGATCAGGCGCCGGTCAAAGCCCCGCCCCGATCCCGCGCGCGCGCCGTCCAAGAGAATGAAATCCGCCGCCGTGTCGCGCACGGTTCCCGCCTCGGGCGACATCGCCTTGATCAGCGGGACGGAGACCCTTTGCCTCAGATCCGCGATATACGCCTCGCTCTCGTTCCCGTGCAACTGAACCAAGGAAACGATCCCCGCTTCGCAGATACGGGCGATGACCTGAGAATTTTCGTCCGCGAACACGCCGACGATCAGGATGCGCGGGTCGAGCCGTTCCCTTAGACGCGCCGCCGTCTCCGCCGTGACGCGCCGAGGGCTTTCGGCGAACACGAAGCCGACATAGTCCGGCAGGCAGAGATTCGCGTATTCCGCATCCTTCTCACGGCGTATGCCGCAGATTTTGACTTTAGGGGTTTCTTTACTCATGTTCATAATCCCCCCTCCTCCCGCTTTTCGACGGAAACCCGGGGTTGCCGTCGGGCGTCCGCTCGATCGGCCGGAGATCGCGCAACGCCGCCCCTCTGTCTTCCGCGCGCATCAACGCCTCCCCGACCAACACCGCGTCCACGCCGTTTTCCAACAGCAATTCTGTGTCCGCGCGGGAGGATATCCCGCTTTCCGCGACGCACAGCGTACCTTGCGGGATCGAGGCGCGCAGACGTAGGCAGTTGCGCGGTTCGACGGAAAAGGTCTTGAGATCGCGATTGTTGACGCCGATGATCCGCGCGCCCGCGCGCAGGGCGACCTCGAGTTCCGTCTCGTCGTGTACCTCCGTCAACGCCGCCAAGCCGAGGGCGTCCGCGATGGAGAGGAAGTCCCGCAATGTCCCCGCGTCCAAGATCGCGCAGATCAGCAACACGGCGCTTGCGCCCAACGCCTTCGCCTGATAGATCTGATAGGCGTCCACAGTGAAATCCTTCCGTAAGACGGGCAGGGGGACGGCCCGCGCGATCTCGCGCAGATAGACGTCGTCCCCCAGGAAATACGTCGGCTCCGTCAGCACGGACAGGGCGTCCGCGCCGGCTGCCGCGTAGTCCCTCGCGACGGAGTGGTAGGGGAAGTCCGGCGCGATCAGCCCCTTCGACGGCGAAGCGCGTTTCACCTCACAGATGAAGGACAGCCCCGGTTTGCGCAACGCGGCCTCAAATCCCGGGTCTGCGTCCCGCGCGTCCGCACATCGTTTTTTCAGCTCGACGAGCGGCAGGGACGCCTTGTCCCGCGCAACCCGCGCCGACGCCGACGCGGCCAAGCGCTCCAATATATTGTCTGTATATTCGGTTTCCGTCATCTTACATGCCCCTTCGATCATGTCTTCGGATGCCGTCCGTTCCGACTGCGGCCTATCAGTTTGGGGACGCGTTGGTCGCGTCGACGAAATCCGTCATCTTCCGCATCGCCGCCCCGCTGTCGATCAACTCCGCCGCGATGCCGACGCAACGGCGCAGGGTCACGTCCCTCCGCGCCATGTAGAGGCAGAAGGCGGCGTTGAGCAGGACGACGTCGCGTTTCGCTCCTCGCTCTCCCCGCAACACGGCGCGGGCGATCCCCGCATTCTCCTGCGGATCCCCGCCGGTCAGATCTTCTAAACCGCAACGCGTCAGTCCGAATTGCTCCGGCGTGACGAAATAGCTGTTCAGTTGCCCGTCGGTTGCCTCGCAGATCGTCGTCGTACCCGTCAGCGTGATCTCGTCCAATCCGTCATGGCCATGCACGACCATCGCGCGCTTGACGCCGAGGTTCGCCAACACGCCGGCGAGCGGTCGCACCAAGGCTTCGTCATATACGCCGAGGAGTTGCATGTTCGCGCCCGCCGGGTTTGCCAAGGGGCCGAGAATGTTGAATATCGTCCGCACCCCCAGTTCGCGTCGGATCGGGGCGACGTGGCGCATTGCTTCATGGTACACACTCGCCAACATGAAGCACATGCCGGTCTCCCGCAGGACGCGCTCGCCTTCGGAGGCCGGGATCGAGATGTTCGCCCCCAGAGCTTCCAACAGATCGGCGCTGCCGCACTTGCTCGATACGCTGCGCCCGCCGTGCTTCGCCACCGGCACGCCGCCCGCCGCGACGATGAAGGCGGAGACCGTGGAGATGTTGAAGCTGTACAGTTCGTCCCCTCCGGTGCCGACGATGTCCAAGACATCCGTCTCCGGTTGCAAGCGCGCGCATTTCTCGCGCATGACCGAGGCGCAGGCGGTGATCTCGTCGATCGTTTCGCCCTTTTGCCGCATCGCCGCCAAGAAGGCGCCCATCTGCGCGGGGGTCGCACGCCCCTCCATCATCTCGAGCATGACTTCCCGCGCTTCGGAACGGGAAAGCCCGTTACCGTCCAACACATTGTAGATCGCCTCTCTAATCATGATCCGCCTCATTCCCGTCGGCGCGCCGTGCGTGGGCGCCCGCCCCGATCGAAAGAAAATTCCCCAATATCCGTTCCCCGTCCCGCGTCAGGATGGATTCGGGGTGGAACTGTACGCCGTAGATGTCGTAATCGCGGTGTTTTACTCCCATCACCTCCCCGGATTCGTCCTCGGCGATGATGAGCAGTTCGTCGGGGATCGTCGCGCGGTCCACCGCCAAGGAATGATAGCGCGCCGCTTCGATGATCGGCGGCAGGCCGCGAAAGACGGGGCTGCCGTTGGCGATATGCACCGCGCTCCGCTTGCCGTGCATGAGTGTTGCCGCATAGACGATCTCCGCGCCGAAGGCTTCGCAGATCGCCTGATGCCCGAGGCATACGCCGAGGAGGGGGACCTTCCCTCGGAAGCGGAGGATGGCCTCCTCGCAGACGCCCGCCTCGCGCGGTCTGCCGGGGCCGGGCGAGATGAGGATGTGCGTGGGATCGAGCGCTTCCAATTCCTCGACGCGCAACGCGTCGTTCTTCACCACGCGGATATCCGGATCGACGACTCCTGCCATCTGGTACAGATTGAAGGTGAAGCTGTCGTAGTTGTCAATCAGCAAGATCATGGTCCCGTCCTCCCCGCGCGGGCGTATCCCCGAGCGCCTCCATCATCGCGCCCGCCTTGCGCAGGCATTCCTCATATTCCTTGTCGGGCACGCTGTCCGCGACGATGCCGGCGCCCGCCTGCACATAGACGAAATGATCCTTCAGCGCCGCCATCCGTATGCCGATGCACAGATCCATGTTGCCGGTGAAATCGATGTAGCCGACGGCGCCGCCGTAGGGACCCCGCCGCAGTCCTTCCACCTCGTCGATGATCTCGCAGGCGCGGAGCTTCGGCGCGCCCGAGAGCGTACCCGCCGGCAACACCGCCGCCATCACGTCCGGCGCGTCACAGTCCTCGCGCAGTTCGCCCGTGACCTTTGAGGCGATGTGGCAGACGTGGGACAGCTTCTTCACCGTGCGGTATTCCGTGAGTTTTACGGATCCGAAGCGACAGATTTTCCCCAGATCGTTGCGCCCCAGATCGACGAGCATATCGTGTTCGGCCAGTTCCTTTTCATCCGCGAGCATCCGCTCGATCGATCGCCGCGTTTCCTCCTCGTCCGACGAGCGGCGACAGGTCCCCGCGAGCGGATAGGTCGTCGCGACCCCTTCGCGCAGGGATACGAGGGTCTCCGGCGAGGCGCCCGCGAGTTGCAGATCGCCGAAACGGATGCAGAACATATCGGCCGAGGGGTTGGTCGTGCGCAGGATTCGGTAGGCGTCCAAGAGATCGTCCCCATAGGGCGCGCGGAATCGCACCGAAGGGACACATTGGAAGATGTCCCCCTCGAAGATGTGGCGCTTCACCTTCTCTGCGGCCGCGCGGAATTCCTCCCTGCTGAAGGAGGCCGTGAATTCGGGCGGCGTTCTCCGCTTCGGATCCGGCGCCGCTTCCCGCGTCGGGACGCGCGCCAATCGTTCCATGTCCTTCAGGAGGGCGACGCCCTCGATGTAGTTCGTTTCCAAGTCGTCCGTCTCGATGTTGGCGATGAGGAATATCTTCTGCCGAAAATTATCAAAGGCGATGATCTTGCGGAACAGCATCAGCCGAAGATCGTCGAAGCCCACATCGTCCCGCCCCGTGAATTGCAGCGATGTCTCGATGTGGCGGATGTATTCGTAGGCGAAGTAGCCGACGAAGCCGCCCGTAAACGGGGGGAATCCCGGGACGCGGGGACTCCTGTGGGACGCGACGATCTCCTTCAGTGCGCGATGCGGGGATCCGCCGATCGTCTCGGTCCCGCCGTCCCGCCTCGTGACCGCGATCCCGTCCGCGTTGCCCCTGAGCGTCATCTCGGCGTCGAATCCGAGG
>JAISGB010000101.1 GCA_031263335.1 Eubacteriales Family XIII. Incertae Sedis bacterium | reverse complement strand
CCAGTACAAGGTGGACGTCTTGGACCTCTCCGTCAATTCCCACGCGACCTTGAAGATAGAGGATGTGACGCCGAAGATGGCCGATTGGTTCAAGGCCGTCATGATAGAGCATGATTCCGCGCGGGAAAACGCGCTGAAACAATACGGCGTCGATGAGAAGCTCGTGTTCACCACCTGCGAAAACCTGTTGCAAAACGAGGCTTTCGTGGGCGCGATGCGGGAGATACTCTCGACGGTCCAACAGGAATACGACTATCCCGTGGACATGGAGTTCGCGCTGAACATCTCCAAGTCCGGCGGCTTTGTCATCAATCTGCTCCAATGCCGCCCCTTGCAGGTGGGCGGCTCCGGCATCCGGACGGCCTTGCCGGAGATCACGCGGGACCGGACGTTCTTCCGGCTGAACGGCGGCACGATGGGAGGCGCGTATTTCGAGACATTGGACATCGTCCTCCGCGTCGATCCGAGGCTGTATTACGAATATCCCTACAATCGAAAGCCCGCCGTCGCGCGGCTGATCGGACAGGTCAACCAATATTACAAGGCCGGCGGCAAGACCATCATGTTGCTTGTGCCGGGGCGCATCGGGACCTCGTCGCCCGAGTTGGGCGTTCCCGTGCGGTTTGCGGAGATCAGCCATGTGAGCGTGGCCTGCGAGGTCTCCTACGAGGGCGCCGGCTATCTGCCGGAACTCTCGTTCGGCAGCCATTTCTTTCAAGATCTGGTGGAGGCGGACATCTTCTACGCCTCCATCTTCGAAAACAAGGAGACGACGCTGTATTTCGCGTCGGATTTCTTTGACGCGGATGAAAACATTCTGCGGAAAACGGTCTCCGACCTCGACGACGAGGCCATCGAAAACATCGTGCAGGTATATGATGTGAGCGGCAAAGGCTTGAAGATCGTCTCGGACATCACGTCGGGGGAGACGCTCTGCGGGTATTTTTAGGAGGATTATATGCGCATTGTTCTGGACGGCATGGGCGGCGACAACGCGCCGGATGAGATCGTGAAGGGAGCGGTTGAAACATCCGCGTCCATCGATCATGAGATATGTATCGTCGGCGACAGGGAACGGATCGAACCCCTGCTCGACACATTTGAATACGACGCGAAAAAGATCTGCGTCCTTCACGCGTCGGAGGTCATCGGCAGCGATGATTCCCCCGTAAAGGCGGTCCGCCGAAAGAAGGACTCCTCTCTCGTGAAGGGCATGGAGGCCGTTCGGGACGGGGAGGGCGACATCTTCATTTCGGCGGGCAACAGCGGCGCCATCATGAGCGGCGGCGTATTCGTCCTCGGCCGCATCCGGGGCATCGATCGGCCCGCGATCGGCAGCACCTACCCGATCCTCGGGCAGGGCGAGGTATCCCTGCTCATCGACACGGGCGCGAACGCGGAATGCAAGCCGCACAATCTTCTGCAGTTTGCCATGATGGGCAGCATCTACGCGCAGAGCGTCCTCGGCAAGGAGCGGCCGACCGTCGGCCTTGTGAATATCGGCACGGAGCCGGGCAAGGGGAGCGCGATGCTCAAGGAGACGTTCGAGTTGCTTATGCGGAGCCGGGACGGGTCCTCGGGGCTGAACTTCATCGGCAACGTCGAGGCGCGGGACGTACCCATCGGCATCTGCGACGTGATCGTCTGCGACGGCTTCGTCGGCAACGTGATCCTGAAGATGACGGAAGGCGTGGCGCTCAGCATCTCGCATCTCATCCGCAGAAAATTTTCCGAAGGCGTCGTGGCCAAGGCCGGCGCCGTCCTGCTGTACAACAAATTGGGCGAGCTGAAAAAGGCGTTTGACTATACGGAATACGGCGGCGCGCCCATCCTCGGCGTGAAGGGCGCCGTCGTGAAATTGCACGGATCCGCGACGGCGAACGCGGTGCGCAGCGGCATCACGCGCGCCATACCGTTCGTGGAGAACCGCGTGGTGGATACGATCGAGCGGGCGATGGGAGAGCTTTCGGAGATCACGGGCGATGTCGACAAGTCTTGACTTCAAGGAGCTGCAACAGAAGATCGGTTATCGATTCAAGGATAGGGCGCTGCTCGAGAACGCCATGATGCATCCCTCCTACGTCAACGAACACGGTTACGACAAGACCATGTCGAACCAACGCTTGGAATACCTCGGCGACGCCGTCGTGGAGTTGTCCGTCACGAGCGCCATATTCGAAAAACTGCCCGACGCCGACGAGGGCGCCATGTCAAGTCTCCGCGCGAAGTTGGTCTGCACGTCCGGCTTGGCCGGGGTCGCGCGGGGCATGCACCTCGGCAGATATCTCATCTTGGGCAGGGGCGCAGACATGGGGAACGAGCGCGAGAACCCCACGGTGTTGGAGGACGCGTTCGAAGCCTTGGTCGGCGCGATCTTCCTCGACGGAGGGTGGAGAAAGGCGTCGACGTTCGTCTGCCGGTCCATGGAAGCGCACATACGCAATGCGATAGAGGGCATCGGCGGACCGGGGAAACCCTCGGATCGCAAATCGGCCCTGCAGATGGAACTGCAGAAACAGGGACCCGCCAAGATCACATACAGATTGCGGGGAGAAGAAGGCCCTCCCCATGAACGGACTTTTTATGTGGACGTATTCTTACGGAGCCGCTTGCTCGGTTCGGGGGTGGGGTATTCCAAGAAGGAAGCGGAACAGGATGCGGCCGGGTACGCGTTGGAGGCGATGAATGTACTTGAAG
Source organism: Eubacteriales Family XIII. Incertae Sedis bacterium (assembly GCA_031263335.1). Taxonomy (GTDB): domain Bacteria; phylum Bacillota; class Clostridia; order Peptostreptococcales; family Anaerovoracaceae; genus JAISGB01. Next base: position 1,165 of record JAISGB010000101.1, on the reverse strand, counting down.
AGGATTGAAATACAGGGGTTTAAGAGCTTTGCCGATCCGGTGAGCATCGACTTCAAGGAAGGCGTCACCTGTATCATAGGTCCCAACGGCAGCGGCAAGAGCAATATCTCCGACGCCATGCGCTGGGTACTCGGGGAGCAGAGCGCCCGCACCTTGCGCGGCGGCAAGATGGAGGAGGTCATCTTCGCCGGTACGGAGAACAAACGCCCCAAGGGCATGGCTGAGGTCACCCTCGTCTTGGACAACGGTACGGGCGTCCTGCCCATCGACTATACGGAGGTCGCCATCAAACGGCGTCTGTTTCGCAGCGGCGAAAGCGAATACTTCATCAACAGCAACCAATGCAGACTGCGGGACGTCCGCGAACTCATCATGGATACGGGCATCGGCGTGGACGGCTATTCGTTCATCGGCCAGGGGCGGGTGGACAAGATCGTCAGCGACAAGCCCGAGACGCGCCGGGAGGTCTTTGAGGAGGCGGCCGGCATCATCAAGTACAAGGGGCGAAAGGCCGAGGCGCAACGCAAGTTGGAATCCGCAGAGGGCAATCTGAACCGCATGAACGACATCATCCTCGACATCGAGTCGCGGATCGACGGCTTGAAGATCGAGAGCGAAAAGGCGCGGGAATACGCCGGGCTTTCGGAGCGATACAGGGAATCGGAGATCAACATCACACTCAAGAATATCGAAAACCTCCAACGGAAAAACGCGGAGCTGAAGCTTCAGTTCGACGAGGCCGCCGCCGCCATCGAGGACGCGCGGAGCCGCCGCGTCGCCGCGGACACGCAACTTTCCTTCCTGCGGAAACGGGATGAGGCACTGGAGTTGACGGGGAACGATCTGCGCGGACGCATCGCGGAGAATGTCACGCGCACCGCGAACGTCAAGAATGAGGCCCTGCTCAGCGATGAACGGCGACGCGGCGTCGAACGCGACAAACTGCGGCTTGCGGAGGAGACGGAGGGTCTGAAACGCAAGATCGCGGCGGAGGAAGAGCGCCTGAAGGGACTGCTCGCGGCAAAGGCGGTCAACGACGCGGGACGCTTCGCCTTGGATGAGGAATTGCGCGCGAAAACAGAAGCGGCGGAAGTCCGCGCAGAGGCCGCGCGGGCTTCCGCAAAGGGCCTCGAGGCGAAGCGGGACGCGGCGTTTGAGATGAGCC
>JAISGB010000059.1 GCA_031263335.1 Eubacteriales Family XIII. Incertae Sedis bacterium | reverse complement strand
CGTGAGTTACACGGTGTCAGCCTGTGGAGAGTTCCGGCGATAGCCACTCTGTGAAGCAGGAATTAAACAGCAGATTTATTCACTTTTGAACAAGTTTGTGTAAGTTTTAAGTAACGGTTTGATTTCAGAGATGCGTACATCGTGTGCGAAGATCCTTTCGGCGTGGACATGGTATACTTCGAAGGTAACGAAGAACGATGCAACACGATTGGAGCGTTTGGCTCGGCAATCGTTGCGATCGTCACTCATACGGACAGAACCGGCGAAAAGGAAGAAATAACAAGAATCGTATCGTTCCGAAAGGCAAATAGTGAAGAAAGGAGGCTTTACGAAGATGGAGATTGTCAATTATACGACTGAAGAATTAAAGGAAATGAAAAGCGAAACTGATTTAAAGCGTGTTCTTGCGATGACGGACGAGGATATTCTTTACGATGAGGACACCCCCAACCTCACCTCTCTGATTGCCGCCGGAAAAGTGGAAATCTCAAGGCGCGGAAGGCCGCCGGTACAGCAACCGAAAGAAAAGGTGACGATCCGGGTGGACGCCGCCGCGCTCCGGGCGCTCAGATCAACCGGTAAAGGATGGCAGACGCGACTTTCCAAGCGGATTGCGGAGTGGGCATTAAAATAGTCGACAGATCGGCGGCCGGCTCTTACCGCCCGACCGCCGAGGCGAGGGCATACACATCCTTCTCCAAGGCGATGAGCCTGTTGCCTATCTCGGCCGCGACGGCCGGATCGCTTTGATCCGAGAGCGCCAAGCGCGAATCGTAGAGGACGCGATCCAAGGCGTCCCGCATATCCGAGATCCGGTTTCGCAACTTTTCGATGTCCTCTTCGCCCATGATATCCTTCATCATCTGCGCTTCGGTGGTGACGGACGCGCCGCCGAGATCGTACTCCGAGAAGCCTTCCACCACGATGGGGCGGATGCCCGCGGTTTCCTCGACGCGCCGCGCCAATTCCTGCTTCGCGCCAAGCTCGCCGTGTACGAGGAAGAGCGCTTCGGGCCGCGCCCGAAAGCCCTTCACCCACGCGAGCAGACCGTTTTGATCGGCGTGGGCGGAAAAGCCTTCCAAGTTGTATATCTTCGCGTTGACGACGACCTCCTCGCCAAACAGCGTGACCGTCTTTGCGCCTTCGATGAGCCGCCGGCCGAGCGTCCCCTCCCCCTGATATCCGACAAAGACGATCGCGGCGCGCGGATCCCAGAGATGGTGTTTCAGATGGTGACGTATCCTGCCCGCCTCGCACATGCCGCTGGCCGAGATGATCACCTTGGGCGTATCGCTCTCATTCAGCGACATGGATTCCTCGGTGGTCTTTGTGAACAGAAGATTCACGAAATCCAACGGATCGTCCCCCGACAGCACCCTTTGCCGGAACGCGTCGTCAAACACCTGCGTGTTCTTGCGAAAGACCTCCGTGGCCGCCGTCGCCATGGGGCTGTCGATGTATACGTTGATGTTCTCAAAGCGCTTCCGGTATTCGTCGTCCCCCTCGTAAAAATTGTTCAATTCATAGATCAATTCCTGTGTCCTGCCCACCGCGAAGGCCGGGATGACCACCGTGCCGCCGCGTTCCGTCGTCGCCGTCAATATCTCGGCCAATCTGCGGATGCCGTCGTCGCCGTCCTCGTGCAGACGGTTGCCGTAGGTGCTCTCCATGATGACGCAGTCGGCCTTCTTGATGAGGACGGGATCCCGCAACATCGGTCTGCCCACAACGCCCAAGTCTCCCGTGAAAACTAATTTGGACGCGTTGCCCCCTTCGGTCGTCCACAGTTCCACGATGGCCGATCCGATGATGTGTCCCGCGTCGTTGAGGACGAATTTCACGCCCTCCTTCGGTTCAACGAGTTGGTTGTAGAGCACGGGGACGACGTATTTCAGCGAAGCCTCCGCGTCCTTCATGGTATAGAGCGGTTCCGCGATCGGTCGACCCGCCCGTTGCGCCTTGCGGCTCTTCCACTCGGCCTCCTTCTCGTGGATGTAGGCGCTGTCCCGCAACATGACGCCCAAGAGATCCGCCGTGGCGTCGGTGCAATAGATGTCGCCCCGGAACCCCCGCTTCACAAGCAGGGGCAACCGGCCGCAATGATCGATGTGCGCATGGCTCAGGATCACCATATCGATCTCGGCGGGGTCAAAAGGGAAGGGATCGTAATTCCGGGCTTCCGAGCTGCTGCCGCCCTGAAACTGCCCGCAGTCCAAGAGTATGCGCGTGACGGACCCGGGCGCGGCGCCGCCCGCGGTGATCAGATGACAGGACCCCGTGACGCCGTCCGCCGCGCCGCAAAACTTGATCTTCATGAATCGCCTCCCCTTCCCGCGCCGATTGTCGGCAGAACTAACTGCTGAGCGGATTCGCCTTTATATTGCCCAATTCCTCATACAGGTCCGATCCGAGAAAATACTTTTCGGGCGTCGGGATCGTTCCCCCCGACGCGAGGATGTCCAAGCCCGCCTTCACCTTGGCGGGCGACGCCGGCAGATCGTAGATCCGGACGCCGCAGGCATCGTGGATCGCGTTGATCACCGCCACGTGATCCGAGGACTGGAAGGCTTCGGACGCGCCGGATGAACCGAAGGGTCCCCGCTCGTCATAGGCGTCGATGTGTACCACCTTGATGTCGTCGGGGATGTCCTTGATATAGGGAACGCCGCAGGCATACATGTTCGTATCCTTCTTCACGTCTTCGTAGTTCTCGCTGAGCGCAAATCCGATGGCGTGCGATATGCCTCCGTACGCCTGCCCGTCGACGGACTGGATATTTCCGACGCGACCCACGCAATCGACGCAGGTCATGCCCAAAACCCTCGTCTTGCCCGTCGCGACGTCCACCTCCACCTCGGACAGATAGAGGGCATAGGTGTAGGCGTAGGTCGGTTCGCCGCTGCCGTCGTCGGGATCCAGAAAATCAAAATAGTCCCATTCCTCCGCGGCAATCCAGTCCCCCTCATACCGCGTGGGAAGCCCCTCCGCCGTCATCTCCTCGTAGGTGCGGTAGGAACCGTCCGGTTTCCGCATCGCGTCCGCCAAGTTCTTGGCCGCGAGTATGCTGGCCTTGCCATTGGCAAAATGCGATCGGGAACCCGCCGACTCGCCCGTGTTCGGGCAGAATTTGCTGTCGGCCTGCACGAGTTTTATATCGTCGGGCGTCACCTTGAAATAGGGGCGCAACGCCTCGAGCGTGCAGATCAAGGAGCCGGCGTCCCCGCCCTGCCCCTGATCCTGCCAGGTGTCGTATTTGATGAATGTATTGTCCGGCGCAAGCTCGATGGCGACGCTCGCCTCGTCAACGCCTCCGAGTCCCACGTTGTAGCCGCCCCACGCGAGGCCGACGCCACGCTTCAGCTCCGGCGCATCCTCGGCCTTTGCCCGCGCGACGGCGTCGTCGTAGTAGGGGCGCATGACATCCATGATCTCCTCCATCGGATACTGTAAAAATGCGCGTTTGTTGAGGTTTGTCTGCCCCTTCCGCGCAATATTCCTGTATCGGAATTCGAAGGGATCGATGCCCGCCTTTTCCGCGAGCATGTCGACCAGCGCCTCACCGCAGGTATAGGCTTGCGGCGCCCCATATCCCCTGTAGGCGGTTCCGAAGGCGTGATTCGTGACGGACACCCGCGCCAATCCCGCGACGTTCGGGACATAATACGGGAAAAACATGAAGCGCAGGATCTTCGTCAGTTTGTCGTCGCCCAACTCGGGATAGGCGCCGTGATCCAAGCCCGCGTCAAATTCTCCCGCGACGATCTTCCCGTCCTTGTCGCACGCGAGCCGACCGTTGATGAACGACGGCGAGCGCTTGCCGCTGAAAGCGATAAACTGCGCGTAATCCATCGACAGGGCCACCGGCATCCCCGTCACCTTGCACGCGACGGCGGCCAACGCGTAGGAAGCGGCCGCCATGGCCCATCCGAACGACCCGCCGGTCGGATTCTCGACCACGCGCAACTCCTCGACGGGAATGCCGATCGCCTCCGCGATATCATCCCGGTCAAAATACAGGGTCTGCGTCTTGCAATGCACGGTGAGCAAGCCGTCCTCATCGTAATACGCCTGCACGGTATCGCCCTCTATCGAAAGGTGCGGTTCCCTCGACGAATAGAAACTGCCCTCAGCCGTAAAGGCCGCGCCGTCTATCAGCTCGGGGATGTGATCGGAATCCCCCTTCAGCACCGGCTGCATGCTGTAGACGTTGTCCATATCGGGATGGATGCGTATCGCGTCCGGCTTGATGGCGTCCAAATAATTCATGTATTCCGGAAGCTGTTCGATCTCCACCTTCACCTTTGCCGCCGCCTCATGCGCGTGCCGCTTTGTGTCCGCGACCACCATGGCGACGACATTGCCCCAGCTGATGATCTTCTCGTCCTGCAAGAGCTTGTGAACCTGATCGAAGACCGTGGTCCGCGGCGAGAATTGATAGGCCATGAGCCTGTTTGCCCCTTCGATGTCCTTCGCCGTGATCACCTTCACGACGCCCGGCATCTTCTCCGCCTCGTCGGTATCGATATGTAAAAGTTTGGCGTGGTTTGTGATCCGCGGCATGACGAGCGCGGCCTTCAGCGTTTCCGCCGGCATCTTGAGTTCGATGTCGTCGCCGTAATCGCAGACGCCGCAAGCCTTGGCCATCGCGTTCGGACGAACCAACG
>JAISGB010000055.1 GCA_031263335.1 Eubacteriales Family XIII. Incertae Sedis bacterium | reverse complement strand
GGTGAGTTCAGGCGGCTGGCTCTTTCCGTCGTCAAATACGTAGATGGCGCCGCCCTTTCGTTCGGGCGCGCTGTTGCCGAGGATGACGGAGCCGTCCCCGACGGTTAGCTTACTGCCGCCTACGAGAGTCACGCCTCCGCCGTAGACCTGCGTGTAGTTGCGCGTTATCTCCACGTCCTGCATGACGACTTCCGAGCCGCCCTCTATGCCGAGCGCGGAGAGGCAGTTCGTGACCTCACCTCCGTCTATGATCAGGTTGTCGAGCGTGAGCTTTGCCCCACCTCTCACCTGGATGATGTATTCGTTGAAATCTCCCCGGACTATGCTGGCGGGTTTTTTCGTCGCGTTCTCCCAGGTCTTGACGGTGACATCGCCTTCGCTCAGTGTGGCGATCGCTTGCTCGGAGACGTCCGACTTGACGTGCACGGTACATTTGACGCCCGCGCCTCGCGGCAGTTCTTCGAAAGCGCGCGTGAGGGTCGCAAAGGGTTTGTCGACCGAACCCTTCCCCGTGTTGTCGTTGCCCTTGCCCGCGATGTAGAAGTCGGTCTCGTTTACGGCGAGGACGCAGCTGTCCGCGCTCTCTCCGCTGCCGGCGACGATCTTGTAGGCGATGGTCTGCCAGAAGAATTTCCCCACATCAGCGGCGGTAAGCCCTCCGCCGGCCTTGGTCGCTATCTGCGTACCCACGCGGGCATTCTGGTGCTTCTCGACATTGACGCGTGCGGACGAGCCGAGCGTACCGGCGATGTTGATCCGAACATTTGACGTGAGGTAGACGCCGTTGTCGTCGTCCGAGTCGCCGATGCGCACATCTCCTGAGATGTTCATGGCGCCGGAATGGAGGTAGACTCCCGATCCGCCAAGTGTGGCTGTATTGCCTGTGATGACGCCATCCTGCATGTCGAAGCGCGCCGCAGCGCCCATCACGTAGACGCCGCCGCCCATGCCGGAGACCTTATTGTTCTCTATCGTCGAATCCTTCATCGTGAATGAGCCGTAGACCGCAACTGCGGCATTTGACCCGGCTACGCTGTTGCCGTTGATGGTGATGCCTTCGATGGTGAGGGTGCTGCCCGCCGATACGGTGAACATATATCCGATATAATTCTCATCGGAATCGAGGATGTTTTTGTACCGGGCGATGTCGACGGAGCCTGATACTCCGGGAGCTTTCCTGAGGGTGATGTTGCGGGCGCTGATACCTTTTGCAATCGAACCCGCAGCTGTGACCTCGCTCTCCAAAGTGAGGTCATCCATGACATAGACAGTCGCCGTGGCGGCCGCCTCTTCAAAGGCTTTGTTCAGCGTGGCGTAGGGGTCGTCAGCCGTACCGTTACCTTCTTCGTCGCGGCCTGAGCGGCTTACGGATATTTGTGTAGGGTCAGCGGCGTCGTTCGCGGAGAGTTCCTCGTCCACCGAGAGGATTGCGATATCCTCTGACGGTTCGGCTTCTTCATCCGTTTCTAAAATGGGGGGGGGTGCGGGCGATTTTTCGTCCTGCGGCGCGTCCGGGGAATCCGAAGACACGCCGCTATTCGGCGCCGAGTTTTCGGCGCCATTCGGCTCAGCGAGCGCCTCCTCATTTCCTGAGACAGGAACGACGGCATCGCTATCCGATGCTGTCGCCATCGTCGGAACGAGGATCGCTACTGCGAGCAGGATAGAAAGCGCCTTGGACGCGCGCCTCTTGAGTCCGCTTCTCTTCTTATAGATTTTTATTTTGATTTCCTCCTGTGGTGGGATGATACTTTTTTAACGTTCCCCGAATAATGCATTGATTAAATAATAATAATATATAGCTCAATTGTCAATAATAAGTTTTCTACTTTTGTTAATAATAAGTCCTTCTGCTTTTAAACTTTGTGATTTGGTCTGTAACTGCTCACGCATACGCGAGAGAGGGCGTCCGGTTCTTCTTCCGGCCCCGGATCAGGACTGTGATGAACAGCAGGGCGGTAAGGAAGAACAACCGTCTTGACTTTATCACTTTATCATGCTAAACTGTGAATCATCACGACAACGCGAACGCACAGCGCAACAATTCAATACTCTAACTCAAAACAATTGTAACCGTTGCGCAGTTATCTTTCAACAAAGGAGTGTGGAACATGCCCAAATACGACAAGATCACGCCCGAAGGAACGCGTGATATGCTCTTTGAGGAATGCGAGGCGCAGAACCGGATCACGGAAAATCTGCGGGGCGTCTTCTCGCACGGAGGCTACCGTGAGGTGCGGACGCCCGGCTTTGAGTTCTACGACGTGTTCTCCGCGAAGGCCGACTATTATCCGCAGGAGAGCATGTACAAGTTCGCGGACGCCCGAGGGCGCTTGGTCACCGTGCGTCCCGACAGCACCATCCCCATCGCGCGCATGACCGCGACGAAGCTGCGGGGGCAGTCGTTGCCCATCCGGCTGTTTTACGCGCAGAGGGTCTATCGGCGGCAACCGGAACTCCGCGGGCGGAGCGGCGAGATCATGCAGATGGGGGTCGAACTGATCGGGGCGTCCACCTTCGAATCCGATGCGGAGATATTGACGATGGCCGCGGACGCCCTGCACGCGTCCTCTTCCGCGCGATACAGGATAGAGATCGGCCATGTGGGATTTTACAATCTGCTCATGGGGGCGCTCGACGCGCCGAGCGAGGACAAGGAGCTGATCCACCGATACATCGCCTCGAAGAATTACGCGAGCTTGGGCGACGTCCTCGACCGTTGCCCGGCCGGAAAGACGACGGAGATCATCCGGCGTCTGCCGGGACTGTTCGGAAGCGCGGACGCCCTCAGAGAGGCCGCCGTTTCATTGGAGGGCGCCGACGAGCGATTGACGGACATGATCCGCTACCTCGAAAAGATATTCGGCGCGCTTAAGGAAAGGGGGTTGGCGGATCGCGTCATGATCGACTTCGGGTTGGTCAATCAGGCCGAATATTACAGTTCGTTGGTCTTTCGCGGATACATGGAGGGGACGGGGGCGCCCGTGCTGTCGGGCGGCAGATACGACGATCTGTTTTCGGATTTCGGGGAGAATCTGCCCGCGACGGGGTTTGCGCTGAACGTCGATCTGCTGACCGCCGCCGCTCTGCGAAACGAGGACGCCAAACCCTCAAACGCGGGGACGGACGCGAACGGCGCGGGATTCTCCGCCGGGGAACGAAACCGGGCGCAAAAGCTGCGCATCGCCCTCACAAAGGGTCGTCTGGAGAAGAGCTTTGTCGCGCTCTTGGAGGCGGCGGGCTACGACTGCGCGGGCATCCGCGAAAAGGGACGGAAGCTCCTGATCGCGTTGCCCGGCACGAACATCGAGGTCTTTCTCGCCAAGGCGCCCGATGTCGTCACCTATGTGGAACACGGCGTCTGCGACGTCGGCGTCGTCGGGAAGGATACGATCATCGAACGGGGCGGCACCTATTACGAGATCATGAATCTGGGCGTAGGGAAATGCGCGTTCGCCTTGGCCGCCCCGACCGGCACGGACTTCTTCGGCGGATACGGGACGCGCGTCATCGCCACGAAATACCCCAACACGGCGGGGCGCTTCTTCGAGAGCAAGGGCATGGACGTGGAGATCATCAAGATAGAAGGTTCCGTGGAACTGGCGCCGTTGCTGTCCTTGGCCGACGGCATCGTGGACATCGTGGAGACGGGCGCCACGCTTCGGGAGAACGGATTGGAGATCATCGAGAAGATCCGGGATATCTCGGCGCGCCTCATCGTGAATGTGTCGGGCATGAAGATGAAGAAGTCGGAGATAGACGCGTTTGCGGACAAATTGGCGGCGGTTCTATGAGGCGCGCGGCCTTCGGACAGTGAGGGAATGAGGATGATTCGAACGATTCAAGCCAATAACAAATCGGAATTTGAGGCGATCGCGCGCATCGGCGATCGCGGCGGCGCGCCGGACGCGGACACGGAGGCGACGGTTCGGGAGATCCTCGAAAACGTGAGATTACGGGGCGATGAGGCCGTGCGCGCGTACGGTCTCGCGTTCGACGGCTGTGTGCCGGACAGACCTACGCTCACACGCGAGGATATGAAGGCCGCTTTCGATTCGGCGCCTTGCGGTTTCCGGGACGCCATTACGGCGGCCGCCGAGAATATCCGGCGATACCACGAGAAACAGGTTGTGCGCGGATATGAATTGCGCGGGGAGGACGGCGTCGTGTTGGGGCAGATCGTGCGAGGGCTTTCGCGGGTCGGCCTGTATGTGCCGGGCGGCACGGCGGCCTATCCGTCCACGGTGCTCATGAACGCCATTCCCGCGAAGATCGCCGGCGTGGAGGAATTGATCATGGTCACGCCGCCCGGAAAGACGGGCGAGGCGAATCCCCTGATCGCGGCGGCCGCTTTCGCGGCGGGGGTTGACCGCGCGATCCTCATCGGCGGCGCCCAAGCCGTGGCCGCGTTGGCTTACGGGACGGAGACCGTACCCAAGGTCGATAAGATCGTCGGGCCGGGCAATGTCTTCGTCGCGGCGGCGAAACGCATGATCTACGGGGTCGCGGACATCGACATGATCGCGGGTCCCAGCGAGATACTCATCTTGGCCGACGCCGGCGCGAACCCGGCCTTTGTCGCGGCGGATCTGCTGTCCCAAGCGGAACACGACGCGCGATCCGCCTCTGTCCTGTTAACGACGGACGAGGGCTTGGCCGAACGCGTCGCGGCGGAGATCGAGACGCGGCTCGACGACTTGGATCGCGGGGAGACGGCGCGGGCGTCCATCGACGGCAACGGCCTGATCATCATCTGCCGATCGGACGGGGAGATGACGGCCTTGGCCAACCATATCGCGCCGGAACATCTGGAAATTCTCACGGAGGAACCCATGGCGCTCCTGCCCGAGATCCGAAACGCCGGCTCCGTATTTCTGGGGCCGTGGAGTCCGGAACCGCTGGGGGACTACTACGCGGGGTCCAATCATGTGTTGCCGACGTCGGGTACGGCCCGGTTCGCGTCGCCGCTCGGCGTGTACGATTTCGTCAAACGCATGAGCTACACTCGATACACGAAGGAAGCGCTGAAAGCGGCAAAAGATGATATAATCGAGATCGGGAACGCGGAGGGGCTGACGGCGCATACGGCGTCGATCCGGGTCAGATTTGAAGGAGAGGGATCATGCGCATCGGAGAAATAACGAGAAAGACGAACGAAACGGATATTCGCGTCGAATTGAACCTTGACGGGAAAGGCCGGGCCGTCATCGACACGGGCATCGGTTTTTTCGATCACATGCTGACGGCGTTGGCGGTACACAGCGGATTCGACCTCATGCTCTCCTGCAAGGGCGATACGGAGGTGGACGGGCATCACTCCGCAGAGGACGCGGGCATCGCCTTGGGCCGGGCGTTCGCGGCGGCGATCGGGGACAGGGCCGGCATCGCGCGGTACGGCAGTTTCACGTTGCCGATGGACGAGTCCTTGGCCGTGTGCGCCTTGGACGTCGGCGGCAGGTCCTACACGGTGTTTGACGCGGACTTCCGCGCCGAGCGCATCGGCGATCTGGAGACGCAACTGATCGTGGAATTTTTCAGGGCCTTTGCCGCAAACGCCGCCGTGACCCTGCACCTGAACGCGCCCTACGGGGAGAACGACCATCACAAATGCGAAGCCCTGTTCAAGGCGTTTGCCCACGCGCTGAAGGCGGCGACGCGCGTCGAGGGTACGGCGCCGCTCTCGTCGAAGGGAGTCTTGACGTAAGTGCAAAATCGGAGAGGGTCGGCATGATCACCATCATAGACTATGGGGCGGGCAACCTGTTCAGTGTGAAGAATGCGTTGGATTTCCTCGGCTTTGAAAGCGCGATCGGATCGGATGAGGCCGCGTTGCGTGAAGCGGACAAGCTGATCCTGCCCGGCGTCGGCGCATTTCCCGACGCCATGCGCATGCTCCGGGATAGCGGCTTGGCGCCCGTTATCCGCGAGGAGGCAGAGCGAAAACCTCTGCTCGGAATCTGCTTGGGCATGCAGATACTGTTCGAAAAGGGTTACGAATTCGAGGAGACCGAAGGACTCGGACTCATCGACGGATACGTGGACCGGCTCGTCGCGCCCGGACTGAAGATCCCGCATATGGGATGGGACGACGTCGAGGTCGCCCTGCCCTGCCCGATGACGGCGGGAACGACCGACGGGGACATGGTCTACTTCGTCCATTCGTATAAGGCGGTCACCGATGCGCGGAACATCAGCCTGTCCGCCTTCTACGGCGAACCCGTGCCGGCCTTGGTGTTCCGCGGCAAGGTATACGGGGCGCAGTTCCACCCCGAGAAAAGCGGAAGCGTGGGACTCAATATGTTGAAGAATTTCGCGGCGCTGTGACGCCGGGTTTTCAATCAAGACACCGGGAGGATCCTATGTTCATATTGCCCGCCATAGACCTGATCGACGGCGCCTGCGTCCGACTGACGCGAGGGGACTACGCCACGTCCGCCAAGGTCGCGGACGATCCGACGGAAACGGCCGACCGATTCAAGGCGGCGGGCGCGCGATGGCTGCATATGGTGGACTTGGACGGGGCGGCGGCGGGCGAACCCAAGAACCGCGACATCATCGTCCGCGTCGCGGAGACCTCGGGCTTGGATGTCGAGGTGGGCGGCGGCGTCCGCAACGAAGCGACAATCGAGGACTACCTGTCGCACGGTGTGAAGCGGGTCATCCTCGGCTCCGTCGCGCTGAAGGACCCCGCCTTCACGATCCGCGCCGCGCGCGCCTACGGGGACGCGATAGCGGTGGGCGTGGACGCGATGGACGGCAAGGCGCGGACCGAAGGTTGGTTGGAGGGGAGCGAGGTCGGATTCTTGGACTTGGCGCGCAGGATGGACGAGGCCGGCGTCTCTGCGATCATCTATACCGACATCGCGCGGGACGGAACGCTCGGCGGGCCGAACCTCGAACAGCTCCGCGCCCTCAAAGACGCGGTTTCGGCGCGTGTCATCGCAAGCGGCGGAATTCGGGACACAGAGGACATCCGGGCGTTGACCGCGTTGGGGCTTCACGGCGCCATCTGCGGAAAGTCCGTATACGCGGGGACGCTCGACCTCGCGGAAGCGATCCGCATCGCAGAGGGAAATGAGGTATCACAACATTAAAATCAAAACTACGCAACGGCCGCGATAGTTTTGACGGAGTCCGGGTTCCAAGGTCGGATTTGGCTCCCGGAGCGCAGTTGCCTCTAAACGAGAAACGGAGAAATTTATGTTGGCTAAGCGAATCATCCCCTGCTTGGACGTGCGCGACGGCAAGGTCGTCAAGGGCGTCAATTTCCTTGAAATTCGCGAGGTCGGCGATCCCGTGGATTGCGCCATCGCATACGACAAGCAGGGCGCCGATGAGATCACGTTTTTGGACATCACGGCGACCCATGAGGGGCGGGGAACGATGGTGGACACGGTGCGGCGGACGGCGGCGAACGTCTTTGTGCCGCTCACCGTGGGCGGCGGCATCCGCACGGCGGATGATTTTCGCGAACTGCTCATGGCCGGGGCGGACAAGGTGTCGGTCAACTCGGCTGCCGTG
>JAISGB010000191.1 GCA_031263335.1 Eubacteriales Family XIII. Incertae Sedis bacterium | reverse complement strand
CGTCCCCGACATCCGGGATGAGGCGGAGCAGGAATTGGCCATCGTAAAGAGGAAAAAGTTTGAACTGCTTCCCATGTCTCCGGAGGAGGCGATCCTTCAGATGGAACTCCTGCAACATACCTTCTTCGTGTTTCTGAATATGGAGACCGAAGGGATCGGCGTCGTCTACAAGCGGGTCGACGGCAACTACGGCTTGCTTGAAACGGAGATCTGAGGGCGCCCGGATCCGATTCGGCTCGATTGCTTCAGGATGATTCACGCCGCAGAGTTTTTGAAAATTCTGCGGCGCGTCCGATCTTCACGAAAAAATTTCTGCAATTTCTCGTTCGAATGAAATTATCGATTGCAAAATCCTGTATTTTTTTGTATAGTAATATGAGGAACCCGATCGGAACGCAGATTCGCTCGTTTGCGGTCCGATGCGATTCCTTTGACGCTATCGACCACATTGACCTTGTTGGACAGGCGCGGCAAACACGGTCCGCCGCCGGGAGCAACATGCAGGAATTCTTTGCAAATCTCGTGTCCGGAATCGGTGTCCGGGACGCGATAGACATCGCCATCATCGCATTCGTACTGTATAAGGTGCTCGGATTTATTCGTGAAACCAGAGCGGAGCAACTGATCAAGGGTTTTCTGATCCTTGTGGCGGCCATGATCCTCTCCGATCTGTTCCACCTCAACGCGCTGAATTGGATCCTGCGGGGCGTCATGCAGTTCGGGGTCATCGCCCTCGTGATCGTGTTTCAGCCGGAACTGCGGCGCGGTCTCGAGTATGTGGGCCGGAGCAAGCTATTCCGTCCGCAGTTCGCCGTGATGGACAAGGAGAATATCAAGGCGATGGCGTCCGCCGTCGTGAAGGCCGTGGATCGCTTCTCCGTCAACAAGACGGGCGCCCTCATCATCATGGAACGCGAGATCGCGCTGAACGATTTCGCGGAAACGGGCGTCATCTTGGACGGGGATCTGTCCCCGGAGCTTTTGGGCAATATATTCCATATCGGTACGCCCCTGCACGACGGCGCTGCGATCATCCGGGGCAATCGCGTCTTTGCCGCCGCCTGCGTCCTTCCGTTGACGAGGAAGAAGGGTTTGCCCACGGAACTGGGGACGCGGCATCGGGCGGGCATCGGCGTCACCGAGGTGTCGGACGCCTTGGCCATCATCGTCTCGGAGGAGACAGGGGTCATTTCATCGGCTTTCGCGGGCGAGTTGACCAGATTCCTCGACATCAAGACCTTGGAGAAGGATATCCTGAACATGTATCTGCGAGAGCAGACGATCATCGGGAAGCCTCCGTTCATGAGTTTTTTCCGGAAAGAAAAGGGCGATGTTTCAAAGTAACAAGATGAATTTGGTCATATCCATTGTGGCGGCCATCGTCATCTGGGCGTATGTGATCACCGCGATCAACCCCACGGTTGAGCGGGTCGTCAACAATGTACCCGTCGAACTGATCAATCTGGATTCCCTCGCGGAGGACAAATTGGCCGTATCGCCGGCACAGACCTATACCGTGAACGTGGTGGTTCGGGGTACCCGATCCGATCTGTCGGATCTGCAGGTGAGCGACCTGAAAGCGACGGCAAACCTGAAGGGCTTTTCCAAGGGGGTGAATTCCGTCGATGTGGTTATCGCGGAATCGGATCGGTTTACCGTCGCGGAGGTGCGGCCCGCGAGAATCGACATTCTCGTGGAGGACATGGTGACCGCGATCAAGCCGATCAAGCTCACCTACACGGGAAAATTCCCACAGGACAAGGAACCCGGCTTCGTGACCGTATCCCCGCAGGAAATAGAGGTGGCGGGTACGAAGGAGCAGGTGGCCGGCGTCTCCTTCATCGAAGCAAAGGTGGCCGGCGCCGATCTGAAAGAGGAGGAGACGACGCTGACGGTGAACGCGGTTCCCATGCAGAGCGCCGGGGAAGCGACCTACGGCCTGAAGCTGTCGCAGACGACCATCGATGTGACGGCCACGCTCTGCACGGTCAAGGAGGTCCCGCTCACGCTCAATCTCGTCGGGGATCCGCCGGAGGGGATCGAGGTGACGAAGACAGATGTCCCCAAGACGGTGTTTGTCAGGGGCTTGGCGGAGGACGTCTCCGGCGTGAAGGAGATCGTCGCGAGCGAGATCAACATCGGCAGTCTGCGGGAGACGGCGATCATCACGCCCGTCCTCAATCTGCCGCCGAATACGGAATTGGCGGACGCGTCGCGGAACATATCCGTCACCATAGAGGTCGAGGGCGTCGTAGCGAAGAATCTGTCCTACACGATCGACCGGATCGAGATCGTCGAACCGCCGGAGGGCTATACGGTGTTTATCAACACCACCGACAGTGTGACCGTGACCGTATTCGGCAATCGGGAACAGGTGGACGCGTTCAAGGCCTCGGATTTAAAACTGTACATCGAGTTGAGTGAGGCCGATTATACGGAGACCTCCGTTTACGCGGAGATACAATTCAAATACGATAAGCCGTTGAAGCGCTTGGAGGCCAACCCCCTGCGTGTGCAGGTCGTGATCGAGTCGACCGTCGATGAAGGCGGCGGCACGGGCGGCGCGATCGACGCGGGTACGGGCGCCGCAGTCGTCGTACAACGGTAAGGGTTCCGCGTCGTTGACGGACGACGGGGATATGTCGCGGAGGCGGGACGGATCTATGGGCAAATTGTTCGGAACCGATGGCGTAAGGGGTGTGGCGAATGGCGATCTTTCGCCGGAATTGGCCTACCGTCTGGGCAGGGCCGGCGCCTACGCGCTCGGAAAATCGGCGCCGAACGGCAGCCCGTTCGTCGTGATCGGAAAGGATACCCGCGTCTCGGGCGATATGTTGGAGGACAGTTTGAGCGCGGGCATCCTGTCCATGGGCGGCCGCGTCGCCAAGGTCGGCGTGATTCCCACGCCCGCCATCGCCTACCTGGCGCGAACCATGGGCGCCGATTGCGGCGCGGTGATCTCGGCGTCCCACAATCCGTTTGAATATAACGGAATCAAGTTCTTCAACGGGGACGGATACAAGTTGGACGACGCCATCGAGAATGAGATAGAGTCGTTGGCGGTGCGGGGCGCGGACATGGGCGAGCGCGTCACTGGGGCAAAGGGGGGGCGCGGCGATGAGCAGACGGAGGATGCCCTGCGGGAATACACGAATTATCTGCTTTTCGGCATGAACACGAACATCAGCGGCATGAAGCTCGTCGTGGACTGCGCCAACGGCGCTGCGGTGCGCGCAGCAAAGACCGTGTTTGAATTTTTGAACGCCGAAACCGTGTTCATCGGTTGTGAACCCGACGGGATCAACATCAACGCCGGCGTCGGCTCCACCTATCCGCAGACGCTGTGTGAGACAGTCAAGAATGAGGGCGCCGACATCGGATTGGCCTTTGACGGCGACGCGGATCGGCTGATCGCGGTGGACGAGAACGGCGCGATCATGGACGGCGATCGGATCATGTACATATGCGCCGCCTACATGAAGAAGGAGGGTACGCTGAAAAACGATCTCGTCACGGCCACGGTGATGAGCAATATCGGACTCCGATTGGCGTTGGACGAAAAGGGGATCGAGTTGCAGTTGGCCGATGTGGGGGACAGATACGTGTTGGAGATGATGCGGGGAACGGGCAGCGTGTTGGGCGGCGAGCAATCCGGCCATATCATATTTTTGGAGCGGAACACCACGGGCGACGGCCTGTTTGCGGCCTTGAGACTGCTCGAGGCGTTGCGGACGGCGGGCGCGACGGCTTCGGAGGCCGCGTCGGGTATGCGTGTATATCCGCAGGTATTGCGGAACGCGCGCGTCAAGGAGAAGAACAAGGGGCGGTATCTGAACGATCCCGAGATCGGCATCGCCATCGAGAAGGTGGAGCGGCAGATGGAAGGCGAGGGGCGCGTGTTGATCCGCGCCTCCGGAACGGAGCCCTTGGTGCGCGTGATGTTGGAAGGGGCGGATCAGTCTTTCCTCGATCGGACGGCCGGGGAATTGGCCGGGTTGATCGAAAAGAAGTTGGGGTAGAGACATATGTGCGGAATCGTAGGATACATAGGAGAAGGCAGCGCCAAGGATATGATCCTCACGGGTCTGAAAAGCCTCGAATATCGAGGCTATGATTCGGCGGGCATCGCTCTGAACAAAAAAGGTAAAATCCTCCTTCGCAAGGAATCGGGCGTCATCGCCAACTTGGAGAAAAAGACGGGGAAGCCGGATTTCGACGGTTGCGTCGGAATAGGCCATACGCGGTGGGCGACCCACGGCAGCCCCGTTCGGGAGAACGCCCATCCGCATCTCAGCGCGGACGGACGGATCGCCATCGTACACAACGGCATCATCGAAAACTATCTCGAGCTTAAATCATGGCTGAAGAAGAACCACGGGATCGTATTCAAGTCCGATACGGATTCGGAGACCATCGCCCATCTCATAAGCGTGTTCTACAAGGGCGATCTGATCGAGGCGACCGGAAAAGCCGTGGCGAAGATGCGGGGGGCCTATGCCATCGGCGTGATCGCCGCGGACGAGCCGGACAAGATTGTCGCCGTCCGGAAGGACGCGCCGCTCATCGCGGGCATCGGCGCGGGTTGCAACTATCTGGCGTCGGACATCCCCGCCCTGCTCAAATACACGCGCGACATCTATCTTGTCGAAAACGGGGAGATCGTCTTGATTACCGCGAGCGAGATCAAGATATACGACGAGGATATGACGCGGGTTAAACGCGAGGTCATGCACGTCACATGGGACGCGGCGGCGGCGGAAAAGGGCGGCTACGAGCATTTCATGAAGAAGGAGATATACGAGCAGCCGGAGGCGATCCGGGAGACCTTGGAGCGGCGGTTGGACGAGGGCGGCAACATCAAATTGGACGGCGTGACGCTGACGAAAAAGGAATGGGGACGCATCGACAAGGTCTATATCGTGGCCTGCGGCACGGCCTCTCACGCGGGTATGCAAGGGAAGGCGCTCATCGAGCGGTTCGCGGGCGTACCGGTCGAGGTGGAATTGGCGTCGGAATTCCGATACAGAAACCCATTGGTGAACGATCGTACGCTGTTCATCGGCATCAGCCAGTCCGGCGAGACCTTGGACACCTTGGAGGCGTTGCGCGAGGCCAAGAAACGCGGGGCGCGCATCCTGTCGATCTGCAACGTGGTCGGCAGCTCGGTGGCGCGTGAATCGGACGATGTGCTCTACACGTGGGCGGGACCTGAGATCGCGGTCGCCTCCACAAAGGCGTATACCACGCAGTTGGTTTCCCTGTACCTGATTGCCCTCCATATGGGAAGGATGCGGGGGTTTGTGGCGGAAGACGAATACCGTCGCGTCATTGAGGAGCTTCGCGCGTTGCCGGAAAAGGCCAAGGCGACGCTCAAGACGGAAGAGCATATCAGGAAGCTCGCGGAGCGTTTCTATATCAAGGAGCAGATTTTTTACATCGGACGCGGGCAGGATGTGGGTACGGCCTACGAGGCGAGTTTGAAGCTCAAGGAGGTTTCCTACATCAATTCTTTCGCTATCGCCGCGGGTGAACTGAAGCACGGCACCATCGCGCTGATCCGAAAAAAGACCCTGTTTGTCGTCCTCGCCACGCAGGACGCGCTGTACGAGAAGATGCTGTCCAACATCGAGGAGGTCAAGGCTCGCCGGGCGCATGTCGTCAGCATTGCGAAGAAGGGAAACAAGCGGATCGCCAAGGTATCCGACGAGACGATCTACATCCCGCAATGCGCGGACGAGATCGCGCCCATTTTGGCGATCATCCCGATGCAGATTCTGGCTTATCATATTGCGAAGTTAAGAAAGAGGAACATCGACAAGCCGCGGAATCTCGCCAAGTCGGTGACGGTGGAGTGACCGCCGACCGGTCACGATAACGGGGACGAAACATTGGTTCGACAGTAAAACAGGAGGCGAAAATGAAGGTGAGCAAGGCGTATTTTCGGGGTTGCTTGCTCGGCGGCGCCACCGCCGACGCCAAGGGCTACGGCGTCAAGGAGGGCGGGAAGGACTTGGTTTCCGACAATACGCAGATGACGTGTTTCACGGTTGACGGTCTGATCTGGGCGGATGAACGCGCGACCTCAAAAGGCGTGTACGCGTACATCCCCTGTCTGTTCTATGCGTATCAGAAATGGTATTATACGCAGACGGGCAATCTGGCCGACAAGAATTACGCGTTCCTCCTTCGCGGCGAGATCCTCGAATGGGAGGCGCTGTTCGCGCGCAGAGGGACGGGGCAGACCAGCATGACCGCGTTGGCGGGAAGCATAAAAAACAAATACGGGACATTCAAGAACCGGATCAACAACTCGAAGGGTTGCGGCAGCGTCATGCGGGTCGCCCCCATCGGCATGTATTTTTGGAAAAACGAGGAGACGGCTTTTCGCATCGGCGCCGAGAGCGGGGCTTTGACCCACGGACACATCGACGCCATTCTTTCGGCCGGCTACTTTGCCGCTTTCGTTGCGAACATCATTTCGGGCGCGAGCTTGAAAGAGGCCGCGATCTGTGCGCTGCGCAGACTCCGAGAATACAGGGGACACGAGGATTGCGCCGCCATCATCGAAAAAGCCGTCGCCTTGGCCTCCGGCAATCTGCCGGTGAATCGGGCGATGGAGGAGATCGGGGAGGGATATACGGCCGAAGAGGCCACGGCCTTGGCCATATTCCTCACGTTGCGGTATGTGGATGATTTTGACGGGGCGGTTCTGGCGGCCACGACGTTCAAGGGCAACACCGACAGCATCGCGCCGATCACGGGCAACGCGTTGGGCGCGTTTCACGGCGATTCCGTCATCCCTCGGAAGTGGGTCAACGAATTGGAACTCACCGATCTGATTGTACACGGCGCGGATTTATTGTTGGAAAAAGTTGATACGGATTACGCGGGAGGTAATGTATGAAACAATACGAGATCAAGGATATCGGCCTTGCGCCGTCGGGCAAGCAACGCATCGAGTGGGTGAAAAACAATATGCCCCTGCTCTCCGGCTTGGAAGCGCGGTACGGAAGCGGAGGCGCCGGACCCTTTGCGGGCGTGCGGATCAGTCTGTCCATCCACTTGGAACCCAAGACGGCCTACCTCTGCAAGGTCTTGGCGGCCGCCGGGGCGGAGATGTCCGTAACGGGCAGCAACGTGCTTTCCACGCAGGACGATACGGCGGCAGCGTTGGCCGAAGAGGGCATCAAGGTCTTTGCGGTCCATGGCGCGAACGAGGCCGATTATTACAGGCATATCGAGCTGTGTTTGGAACACAGGCCCAACATCGTCATCGACGACGGCGGCGATCTGGTGAGCATGTTGCATGGCAAGCGGCAGGATCTCGCGGGTGAGGTCTGGGGCGGTTGCGAGGAGACCACGACGGGCATCATCCGGCTCAAGGCCATGGAGCGGGAGGGCAAATTGCGGTTCCCCATGGTGGCCGTAAACGACGCGAAATGCAAGCATCTGTTCGATAACCGGTACGGGACGGGACAGTCGGTCTGGGACAGCATACTCCGGAACACGAATCTCATCATCGCGTCAAAGACCGTCGTTGTGGCCGGCTACGGTTGGTGCGGGCGAGGCATCGCCATGCGCGCCGCCGCGCTCGGCGCGTCGGTGATCGTCACGGAGATCGATCCCGTGAAGGCCATCGAGGCGAGGATGGACGGGTATCGGGTCATGTCCATGACGGAAGCCGCGCCCTTGGGCGACATCTTTGTCTCCGCCACCGGTTGCAACCGCGTGATCGCGATGGAGCATATGGCGATCATGAAGGATCGCGCTATATTGGCGAACGCGGGGCATTTCAACGTCGAGGTGGACATGGACGCCCTCGAGGCGCGGTCGATCGAACGATATGAGGCGCGGAAGAACATCACCGCATACGTATTGCCGGGCGGCAAGACCATCCACGTGATCGCGGAGGGGCGCCTTGTCAACATCGCGGCCGCCGACGGCCATCCGGCGGAGATCATGGACATGAGCTTTGCCGTACAGTTTCTGTCGGCCCTGTTCATTCTCGAGAACAAGGGAAAGCTGAAGAACGCCGTCGTGGACGTATCCTCCGAGATCGACGCCGTCGTCGCGGCGAACAAATTGGCCGCGTGGGGCATCGAGATCGACCGGCTTACGGAGGAACAGGAGCGGTATCTGAACAGTTGGAATTTTGAGTGAGAACGCGCGGCGCGCGGTTTTGATCCGACTGCGGGGATCGCGCTACACCGCGTCTGCGGCGCGCCGGATGCGCGCGCGTACGACGGTTTCGCCGAGTATCCGCTGTATCTCGTAGAGATCGGGTGAATTGGACCGACCCACGATGGAGATGCGGATGACGGCGCTGACATGACCGACATGGCCCTTGTAGCGGTCGGGTTCCTTTTTGAAATCCTTGGGTTTGGCCGCGTAACCGTGCTTCGTTGCCAAGATCCTGATCTTTTCGAACCATGCGTCCCGATCGTCGGACTGCGCATAGGTCTCCAGATAGGCGTGCAACAGGACCGGCACGTCTCCGATCGGCGTCTCGTCGGGGTAGGGTTCCCGTATCTCGAAGAATTCATCGTAGAAATAGCCGATGAAGTCAAATATTTGACGCGCGTGGGACAGATCCTTGCGGGGCTTGTCCCCGTCGCGCCCGATGTCGAGTATGCGCGCGAGGCGCGCGCGATCGGACGCGAGAATCCTATGGGCGTCCTTGCGATACCCGGCCGCCCAATGCGTCACGAAGTCCGCCAACTCGTTCGCGGGTATTTTTACGAGGACATCCTTGCTGATATCCCGCAGTTTTTCCAGATCGAACAGGATGCCCGACACGCCCATCTTCTCCGTCGTCATCTCAAATGCGGAGATAGGGGCGTCCGGGTTTGCCGCCCGCCATTCCTCGAAGTTTGAGTTGATGACGGTGAGCAGGTATTCGAGGACGGCTCGGGGATGATAACCCTCGCTGCGGTAGTATTCCAACGAAAGTTCGGGGTCCTTGCGCTTGGAGAGCTTGCGCTTCTTGCCTCCCTCCGACTTCATGAGAACGGTGGAATGGCAATAGATCGGCGGCGTGAACCCCAATGCTTCGAAGAGGGCGACGTGGATTGGGAGCGAGGAAAGCCATTCCTCTCCCCTTATGACGTGGGTCGTTCGCATCAGGTGATCGTCCGTTACGTGGGCAAAATGGTAGGTGGGCAGACCGTCTCGTTTGAGGATGACCACGTCCATGGCGTTTGCGGGCATGGAGAGCTTTCCGCGAATGCCGTCGACGATCTCGATGTGGCGGCCCTCGTTTGCGCCGTCCGCACATTCGCTTCCCGCCTTGAAACGTATGACATAGCTTTGTCCGGCTTCGATGCGTTCCGCGTAGGCGTCGACGGGCAGATCGCGGTATTTTGCCCATGCGCCGTATATGCCGGGCGTGCGCTTGTCGCGTTCCTGCCGCGCGCGAATCTCATTGATTTCTTCTTCCGTCAGAAAGCACGGATAGGCTTTGCCCTCGCGCACCAATTGGCGGACATAGGTCCGGTAGATATCCTTGCGCGCGCTTTGATAGTAAGGTCCGTAATGTCCAATCTCCGATATCCCGTCCGGCGCGTCATAGACCACGCCCTCGTTGAAACGTACGCCGAAATAGGCGAGGGAGGAGATCAATGTCTCGACCGCGCCCACCACCTCGCGCTTGCGATCGGTGTCTTCGATGCGCAGGATACAGACGCCGTTCGTTTCGGCGGACAGCTTTTCGTTCATAAACGCCGTGTAGAGATTGCCGAGGTGAATGAATCCCGTGGGACTCGGCCCAAGCCGCGTGACCGCCGCGCCCTCGGGCAGATCCCTCGGCGGATAGAGGCGCTCGTAATAGGACGGATCGCCGCCGGAAGGCGTGTGTCCCGCTCGAGGAACGATCAGTTCCGCCAAATTTTCACGGTCGCCGCGCGTCGTCATATAGTCATTCCTTTCCTGTTGCCGCTCACCGGCTTGAGGCCGGGCTGCCGTTCAGAAGGCATTTGAAGATATTGACGCCTGTGAGCAACACATCCTCGTCGATCCGATAATCGTTGCTGTGGAGCGGCGTGTCCACGCCCGTTCCGAGATGCAGGAACAGGCCCGGCACATATCTCTGATACCACGAAAAATCCTCGGATACCATCAGCGGTCGCTCCGGCTCAAGGAAGGCGTAGCCGGCGTCTGTCAGGACGGCCTTTGCCTCATCGAACAAGGCGCTGTCATTGATGACGGCCGGATACGGATCCGAATGCGAGAAGCCGATGCGACAACCCGTGGATTCCATCAGTTCCTCCGCGATCCCGATCATGCGGCCCCATAGGAATTCCTGCGTCTCTTCATCGTAGGTGCGCAGGGAGCCTTCCAACGAGGCGTGATCGGACACGACGTTGTTCGCGCGACCGCTTTGGAATATACCGAACCGCAACAGGCGAAATACCTCGGGCGCGATCTCCGATCGTTCCATCGCATAGACTTTGTGCACGAGGGCGCATCCGATCTCCAACGCGTCTATGCCGTCCCGGTAGGTCGCTACGTGCGCCGCCCTTCCCTCGATCTCCGCGCGAAACACCATCGTGGACGCCATGAACGCATTCCTTCTGCATACGATCGTGTCCTTGGGGCGTCCCGGCCACAGATGCAGGCCGTAGACGCGCGTTGCGTTGTATCGCTCGAGTACGCCGGATTCGCATATGCGTTTCGCCCCGCCCGTCGTTTCCTCGGCGCCTTGAAAGATCAGGAGTACGTTCCTTCGCGGAGTCCCCGCGCCCCGCGCCAATTCGGAAGCCAAGCCGAGAAGGATGCTCATGTGGCCGTCGTGCCCGCAGGCGTGCATGCGTCCCGCATGGACGGACCGATAGTCCGCGTCGCCCGCCTCGTCTATGGGCAGGGCGTCCATATCGCTGCGGAACGCGACCGTCTCCGTCGCCGAACCGGTTGCATTTGCCTGAAAAAACGCGCAAAACCCCGTATCTCCGGCAGGTATGATCTCGCAGGGCAACGCGGAGAGGCGTTCCTTGATATATGCCTCGGTCTTTGGCAGATCGCGATCCAACTCGGGGATACGGTGCAGATCGCGGCGCATCTCGATCAACCGCTTTCGCAGATCCGCGGATGATTCAAATGTGTCTCGATAGGGTTCCATCTTCTGTCCTGTCTCACTTCCGACGCGCATCCCGTGTTGTGTTGTTTGATCCAAAACCGGATTCCCGGCCGTTCGCGTCGCGCGATTACAGTATATCGTATGCGGCGGATTTGGACAAGCCGGAAGAAATTTTGCGATTGACATCAACACCGTTTTCCCCGATAATAGAGAAGTGGTTTCAAGACCGCGCAATTATCGCGACGCGGGGGCATAGCTCAGCTGGTTAGATCGCTTGCTCGACAAGCAAGAGGCCGTTGGTTCGAGTCCAACTGTCCCCACCACAAATCCCTTGAAGTTTCAACGATTTCGAGGGGTTTTGTTTTATAGGTGATTACCAAACGATCGCCTTCCCCTGTTTTTAAGAGGCAGCAATGAGAGACCGGTTGTTATCCGTATATGAATCCCTTCTCGCACATTACGGCGATTTGCGTTGGTGGCTCGCCAAAACGCCCTACGAGGTGATGGTCGGCGCGGTATTGACGCAGAATACGGCGTGGAGAAATGTCGAAAAGGCCATCGCCAATTTCGGCGAGCATCTTTCGACGGAAACCGTGGCAAATGTCGACCTTTCAGAGTTGGCGCGGATAATCCGTCCGGCGGGCTTCTTTAATCAAAAGGCGGTCTACCTGAAGGAGGTCACGGCTTGGTACGCCAAGTACGGCTATGACGCGCCGACCGTCCGACAAGAGCCACTCGCCAAACTGCGGGCCGAACTGCTTTCGACAAAGGGGGTCGGGCCGGAAACCGCCGATTCGATATTGCTCTACGCTTTCGGTTTTCCAACCTTCGTGGTGGACGCATACACCGTCCGGCTCTGCGGTCGATATCCGATCGAGGCGGGCAAAGGCTACGGGGCGGTTCAGGCATATTTTGAGAGAAACCTGCCCAAAAGCGCGACGCTCTACAACAACTTCCACGCCCACATCGTGATAAACGCCAAGGATCATTGCCGGAAAAAGCCGTCCTGCGCGGGTTGCCCGCTTGCCGGGAAGTGCGAGCGACGCGGCTTGTGACACCGTTAAACGTTTGGATGCACGGGGGCGGTCATGGAGCAGTTGACCTGCAGACCGTTTCGCGTCAGATAGTCCGCGCCCCATTCGTACATGGCCGATAAGATCGGTTGGATGCTTCGACCCAAGTCGGTCAGCGCGTATTCGACTTTCGGCGGCACGACGGGATACACGGTGCGGGCGATCAGACTGTCCGCCTCCAACTCCCGCAGTTGTTGCGTCAACATTTTGGGCGTGGCTTGCGGGATCAGTTTGTGCAGTTCGCCAAACCGCAACGTGGCGTCGATCAGATGCCATAGGATGAGCGACTTGTATTTTCCGCCAATCATGTCGATGGTCGCGTCAACGGGGCAGTTGTATGTGTCGCATTCACAATTCATGCGCGTATCCTCCCTGACTATCCTTTCGGATACTATAGTGTAAAAAGTACGTACTTGCAATTATTGAAATTGCTATACTGACGATATCATGGATTTCATGGGCGGTCAAGGATGAATCCCGCTGTCGGAAAAGCGGAAATGCGGTAGCCGCGTTCCAAACGTTACGGTTTCTTTTTGGGTACTATATCACAAAAAAGTGCGTACTTGCAAAAAGATGAATTCATATTAAAATGATATTGTGACCGGCAACCGGGAAAGCGAACACACAAAGCGTTGCCGTACGGAAATCGGAAAGGAAATTTCGTTCATATGGAAAACCGGGTACTCGATATACGCGGCATGACCTGTGCGGCCTGCGCCGGGCGGATAGAGAAGATCGTCAAATGGACATCGAGGTGGCGATGATTACCGGCGACAGCAAAAAGACCGCCGCCGCCATCGCAGGGCAGGTGGGCATCGACCGTGTTCCGGCCGAGGTATTGCCCCACAGGATAAGGTGGACGAGGTCAAGAAGTTGCAAGGCGAAGGCCGCAAGGTCGCGATGGTCGGAGACGGTATCAATGACGCGCCCGCGTTGGTGCAGGCCGATGTCGGCATCGCCATCGGCTCGGGTACGGACGTGGCGATGGAGAGCGCGGACATCGTCCTCATGCGGAGCGATCCGGCAGACGTACCCACCGCGATCAAACTTTCCAAGAGTACCATCCGCAACATCAAGCAAAACCTCTTTTGGGCATTCGGTTACAACGTGATCGGCATCCCCATCGCGGCGGGCATGCTTCATCTCTTGTTTGACGGGCCTTTCCTGAACCCGATATTCGCGGCGGCGGCCATGAGCTTCAGTTCCGTCTCGGTCTTGA
>JAISGB010000167.1 GCA_031263335.1 Eubacteriales Family XIII. Incertae Sedis bacterium | reverse complement strand
GCCTTGCCGCGCCTTTGGCCGTCTCAAACAGGAGCGACAGCAGGAATATGCAGACGAGCGCCGCGCAGACTGAGGTTGCGGCCAAGATCGGAAGCATATCAACGATCCCCGCGCCGCCCACAGACGCATAGGTTGCGGACGCCGTATAGTGCGAGGCTGCGGCCGGTATCAGCGATACGGCCAAGGACAATAGGATCGGCTTCGGTTTCAGAAGGGCTTGTTTGGGTTCTACCCCCCCCCATTTGGATATTTTGGGAATTATCCCCTCTTTTCGGTTCATGCTTCCCCCTTCTCCTCTGCGGACGGCAACCCGTTCCTATCGCAGTCCACGTCCGCATCCGATGACACCGATATATGTCTGCGAATATTCAAAATCAAGATATCTGTGTTGATCAGACAGTTTTGGTTTGATTCTTGAACGGAACTTTTGCCCTGTAAATATATAAAGACACAAACGGCGTAATTTCTTGCTCGCTTTCGTGAATTTGCCCTATTATTTTTTTCATGCGGGGGTTGGGCGGCCGGCGGGGCGGGGATTTGTTGTGTGCGGACAGGGGCGATCCGCTTTAAAGAAAAAATACAGAGAATATAAAAAGGAGACGCAGGATAACCGAAAGCGTCCCCTTTTCTTCCCAAAACGCACATCACCATGGTGATAGCGTCAGGCGAATTCTTGTCTTTTTCTTTACATCACGCGTCTGCGGGCAACGGCCTTGCCTCCGGCAACCGATCCGCGATCATGTTCATGAGATTGTCCGTCGAGGGCAGTTTGTCCACGAGCTTGCCGTCTTTGGCCGCAACGAGGCGGACGTCCGCGGGCGTGAGTACGCCGCCGAACACCTCATCCACCGATGTGTATCGGTAGACGGGCAAGGCGTCGTCCATCTCCCCGGAGATTCCATCCGTATCCTCCCACGGGAATTCGATCTCGTAGATGTGCGCGATCTCCTTTGCGACCTCCCAGTTCGAGAATTCCACATCCTCGAGAACGGCCTCCTGCACGATCTGCATCCTCCGTTCCGTGTTCGTATAGGTCCCGTCGGCGGAGGAGAAGCCCGTGCCGGGGATGACCACGTCCGCCTTGCGGGCGGTATCGGTCAAGTGGGTGTCGCAGACCATGATGAATTCCGCGTTTCGCAAGGCTTTCAGCGCCGCCTTCGTCTCCGGCGCCGCGTTGCTCCGCGCGGCCGCGCCCACGGGGTCCTCGCCGAAGATGAGCAAGGCCTTAACCTTATCGGCGTCCAAGGGGATGGAACCGATCCCCTGATCGATCAGCCCTTGGCTGTTGTTCTTGGGCCTCAGCAGGAGCACGCCGTCCCTCGGGCTGCCGATATGGCCGGACAGCACGGCGATGTCCCCGATGAGGGTCGCCGCATTCGGCGTGACGGTATTCTGTTGATAGACGATCATCGCTTTCTTCGCGCCCGCGTATGCGGCGGCGAGGGAAGCGGCCTTCGCCGAGACCTTCACATCCGTCAAGGACGCCTCCAGATCCGCAAATCCTGCGGCTTCCTTCGGCGCGCCGGCCTCGATGACGCCCCGCGCGATCTCTTTCAGGAACTTCGTGTTGTTCGCCGTATAGACGCAATCCGCCGCAAAACCGAAGTGTTGTTGCTTCAGGTCGCGCGGATTGATGAGAAAGACGCGCGCGCCGGCCTCGGCGGCCTGTTTGAGTTTCAGATAGACGACCGGGTTTTCAAACATGTCGAAGCCGATCGCCAGAATGACGTCTGTGGAGAGCAACTCGTCGATCGTATTGGGGGACGCGTCGACGCCCAATACATCCGCGAGGCCGTTCGCCCGACTGTTGAAGGAGAACGTCGCGGCGCCGATCTCGTCCGCGAGGGATCGGATGGCGTAGATCTCTTCATTCGTATAGCGATCGGAGATCGCCACGGCCACCGCGTCCCGCCCGTATTTCGCGGCTGTGGATTGGGCTTTTTTCGCCGTCGTCACGAAGGCGTCGTAATAGTCGGACTCTGCGAGGCTTTCCCCGTCCGGCGTGCGGATCAGGGGCTCCGTGATCTTCCCTTCCAATTCGGAACAGTCGAAGCCGAACTTCCCTCTGCCGCAGAGCAAGCCCTTGTTGACGACGCCGTCCTTGTTCGGCGCCGCCTTTACGAGCAGATTGCCGTAGGTCTCGAGCGACAGGCTGCAACCGACCGAACAATAGGGGCAGGTGGTATCGGTGGAAACGGTGTCGAGCGGCACGGACTTGGAGAGCGAAAGCCGCTCCTGCAACGCGCCCGTGGGACAGACGCTGACGCATTGGCCGCAGGATATGCAACCGGATTCCGCCAAGGGCTGCTCCAATGTGGGTTTGACGATGGTGTCGAACCCTCTGTTGACCAAGCCCAACGCGCCGATCCCCATCACCTCGTCGCAGACCCTTACGCAGAGTCCGCAGAGGATGCACTTGTTGCTGTCCCTGACGATGAAGGGGTGCCCGTCGTCGTAAACCGACGGATCGACGGGTTGCCCGGATTCGTCGGCCAAGGAGATGTCGCCCTCGATCCGTTCCGGTTTCACGTCGTAACGGTTGGCAAAGTCATAGAGCTTGCATTCAAAATAATCCCCGCAACCGCATTCGAGACAGCGGGAGGCGTCCGCGATGGCTTGTTCCTCGTCGTAGCCGAACACCACCTCCGTGAAATTGTTCTTGCGTTCCCCGGGCGAGAGCTGTTCCGGTTTGAGGCGGCACTGCCGTTCCCGCTCCTCAAAGGTCTTTTCCGTCACATCGGTCCGCTTCACGGTATAGTCCGGCGCGTACCGAACTTCCTCGCCGGCCAAGTAGGCGTCGATGACGCCCGTCGCCTTCTTCGCGTCGGCGATGGCCTCCACCGCGATGGATATCTTGTCGTTGCCGCAATCACCGCCGGCAAAGACGCCGGGGATATTCGTCATGAAGGTCTCGGGATCGTACATGAGTCCCTTCTTGCGCGTCAGCCCCACGCCCTCAAATCCTATCGGATCGACGGCCTGGCCGATGGCGAGGACGACATTGTCCACCTCGATGGTCTCCGTCTTGCCCTTCACGGGGCGCGGCGCGCGACGCCCGGAGGCGTCCGGCTCGCCCAATTCCATGATCTGCAACTTCATCTTTCTGACCCTGCCGTCCTTGCCCTTGACGATCTCGATGGGATTGGTCAGATTCTTGAAGAGGACGCCCTCTTCCTCCGCTTCCTCTATTTCCACGAGGTCGGCGGGCATCTCGTCCTTCGTCCTCCGATAGATGTTGTACACCTTTTCGGCGCCGAGGCGCACGGCGGTCCGGCACGCGTCCATGGCCGTATTGCCGCCGCCCACGACTGCGATCCGCGCGCCGAGCCGAAGCTCCTCGTTCCGCACGACCCGCCGGAGCAGATCGATGCCGCCGATCACGCCCTCGGCGTCCTCGCCCTTCGCGCCGGTCCCCGTGCTGATCCACGCGCCGATGCCGATGGCGACGGCGTCAAAGTCCTTGCGCAAGGTGTCAAAGTCGATGTCCGCGCCCACACGCGCGTCCGTGCGTATCTCGACGCCCATCGCCTCGATGACGGCGATCTCCTCATCCAATACCTCGTTCGGAAGCCGGTATTCCGGGATGCCGTAGCGCAACATGCCGCCGGCCTTGGGCATGGCCTCAAAGATCGTGACCGCGTGCCCTTTTCTGCGCAGGAAGTACGCGAGCGACAGGCCGAAGGGTCCGCCTCCGATGACGGCGACCGTCTTGCCCGTCTCCGCGCCCACATCCGGTATGAACGGATCGCCGTCCGCCATATCCATGTCTGCGGCGAAACGCTTGATCCAAGCGATGCTGATGGGTTCATCGACCAACCGCCGCCGACAATTGTCCTCGCACGGATGGGGGCAGACCCTGCCGATCGCGCCGGGCAACGGGATGTTCTCCCGAATCAGCTCCAACGCCTCATCGAACAGCCCGTTGGCGATAAGGCCCACATAGCCTTGGCAATCGGTGTTCGCGGGGCAGGCCAACAGACAGGGCGGCCGGCAATCCCCAACGTGGTTGGAGAGCAGGAGTTCCAAGTTGGTTTTGCGCGATTCATATACCCGTTCGGTATTCGTCTTGACGACCATGTTCGGCGAGATGTTCGTGGCGCAGGCTTTCACCATCTTGGGATTGCCCTCCACCTCGACCACGCATATGCCGCAGGCGCCGTATATCTCCGTCCGCTCGTCGTAGCAGAGGGTCGGAATAAAGATGTCGTTCTCCGTCGCGACCTCCAAGATCGTCTGTCCGGGGAGTCCGACGACTTCCTTGCCGTCTATGTTTAATCTGAATGTTTTCATCCTGTGTCCCTCCCCGCTCAATCTCTCAGGATCGCGCCAAAGTTGCACGATTCTTCGCACTTGCCGCATTTGATGCATTTCTCCGGATCGATCTTGTGCTTCGCCTTGCGTTCCCCTTCTATCGCATTCACGGGGCAACGCCGCGCGCAGAGGGTACAACCCGTGCACTTGTCCGTGATGGTGAAGGTGATGAGGG
>JAISGB010000107.1 GCA_031263335.1 Eubacteriales Family XIII. Incertae Sedis bacterium | reverse complement strand
TACAACAATTTCCATTGCCATTTCCTTTCCAATGTAACTACTCAACGGTCGCGCTGTTAACTGCGAGCGACAGCGAGTCTCATCCCAAGCGTCGCGTATTCCGGAACCCGGGACCGATTTTGATTTCCGTCTTCACGGTAACGTCTACACCAACAGTTCGATCGGGCTTTCCAAGAGCCGTTTGACCTCCGTGACGAACTGTGCGGCCAACAATCCGTCGATGAGCCGGTGATCCACGGACAGCGTGATGTTCATCATGGGACGGATCGCGATGGTCTTCTCCCCGTCCTCCGCGCCCGTAACCACGACAGCCTCGTCCTTCGTCGAACTGATGGCGAGAATGCCCGATTCGGGCGGATTGATGATAGCCGTGAAATTTTCTATCCCGAACATGCCGAGGTTCGAGATCGTGAAGGTGCCGCCCGAATATTCGTCGGGCATGAGCTTGCCTTCGCGCGCCTTGCCGACGAGCGAGGCGGCCGCCGCGGACAGCTCGACGAGGCTCATATCCTGCGCGTCCTTGATCACGG
Organism: Eubacteriales Family XIII. Incertae Sedis bacterium; assembly: GCA_031263335.1. Taxonomy (GTDB): domain Bacteria; phylum Bacillota; class Clostridia; order Peptostreptococcales; family Anaerovoracaceae; genus JAISGB01. The sequence continues at coordinate 2,400 of JAISGB010000107.1, read as the reverse complement.
GTACGATCAGCCCCGACGGCGTCGCCACCGCCACGCCGACATTCACATTCGCGTATTCCTCGATCCTATCCCCGACGAGGGACGCGTTCAACTCGGGATGCTTCATCAGGGACAGGACGCATGCGCGCGCGATATAATCCGTGACGGAGGTCTTACCCGCGTCGCGCGCATTGACCTTCGTCCGGAGTTTCAGCAACTCCGACAGATCGACCTTCTGCGTGAAATAGAGATGGGGCGCCGTAAATTTGCTTTGCGCGAGCCGTTCCCCGATGATACGGCGCACACCCGTGTAGGGTACCGCGCGCGCAATCCGCTTGTCCCCGTTCGAAACGGCTTCCCCGGGCGCGGTCCCTTCCCGTTCCGCAGGGGAGCGATCCGCGCGCCCCGCGGCGGCGAGCACGTCTGATTTTACGATCTTCCCGAAGGCGCCGCTGCCGCGCAGACCGGAGACATCCACGCCTTCCGCCGCCGCGACGCGCGACGCAAGCGGCGTCATCCGTATGTCGGACGGAACCGCGTCGTCCCGTCCCTCCGCGCTCTTCGCGTCCACGAGAAAGAGGCGTATGTCCCTCTCTCCGACACCGCCCCGAAACGCGGTGCCTTTGATGTTCAACGCAGTGATATCCACGCCGTGTTCCTCCGCGATCCGCCGCGCGCGCGGCGTAATGTCGATCCTCGTCCTCATCCGTCCCACCTCACGCGCCCGCGGCCAAGATACGCGCCTTGTCCGCGATCTTTTCAACCGAAGGGATGATGGGAAACTCCAACGCGGGGCTGAACGGCAGGGGTACATTGGGTGTGGCGAGCCGCGCGATGGGCGCGTCGAGATCGTAGAAGATGTCCTCCATGAGGTTGGCGCCTATCTCCGCGCCGATGCCGCAGAACTCATGCGCCTCGTCGACGATGAGCAATCTGCCCGTCTTTTTCACCGACCGGATGATCGTCTCCCTGTCCAACGGAATGATGCTGCGCAGATCGATCACCTCGCAGGCGATCCCCTCCCCCGACAGGATCTCGGCGGCTTTCAGCGATTTCATCACCTGTGAAGATGTGGCCACGATGGTGACGTCCTCGCCCGCCCGCTTGATATCCGCCTTGCCGATGGGTATGAGTTCGACGCTGTCGTCGATCTCGTACTTGTTGGAATATTCCATTTTATGTTCAAAAAAGATCACGGGGTTGTCGTCCCGAATCGCCGCCTTGAGCAGACCCTTCACCTCCTGCGCCGTGGACGGCACGACGACCTTCATGCCCGGAAACTGCGAAACCATCGCCTGCATACTCTGGGAATGCTGAGCGGCCGACGATCTGCCCCCTCCGATGGGCGCGCGGATGACCATCGGGACGGTGGCCTGTCCGCCCGACATATACCGGATCTTGGCCATCTGGTTGATGACCTGATCCGCCGCGACGAGCAGAAAATCCGAAAACATGAGTTCCACGACGGGTCTCAGACCCGTGAGCGCCATGCCGACGCCCATGCCGACGAAGCCCGCCTCCGATATGGGTGTATCCCGTACGCGCATTTCGCCGTATTTGTCGTAAAGACCGACGGTCGCCTTGAAATTTCCTCCGATGAAGGCGACATCCTCGCCGAGCAGGAGGACATTCTCATCGCGCGCCATCTCCTCGTCGAGCGCCTCAAAGACAGCGTCCCTGTATAATACTTCTCTCATAATCCGTTCTTTCCTCTCTTTGGAATCGTCGAGTAGTTTTGATTTCATTCCTGCCTGTTCTCAAACAAATATATCCGTGAACGCCTCCGACGGATCCGGGTAGGGACTGTCTATCGCGAATCCGACGGCCTTCCGGATCTCATCTTCGATCTCCGTCTCGATGGCCGCGATCTCGGAATCCCGATACCCGGCGCCCGGAAGTCTGCCGCGAAACGCCGCGACCGGACAGCGCGCCATCCATTTCTCCTTCTCCTTCTTGTCCCTCCGTTGTCTGTAATCGCCCGGGTCTCCGACGTGATGCCCCTGCCACCGATAGGTCTTGCATTCGATGATGGTCGGACCCTTGCCGGCGCGCGCCCTCGATACGGCCTCCGTCGCGGCTCCGTAGACAGCCTCCGCGTCCATGCCGTCTGCGACGACGCCGGGAATGCCGTAGGCTTTCGCCCGATCCGCAAGATCCTCCGTGTTCGTCACATCCCGGATGTCCACGGAGATGCCGTACAGGTTGTTTTCGATCACGTAGACACAGGGCAACTTCCACGCCGCCGCCATATTGATACTTTCATGAAAAACCCCTTCGTTCGTGGCGCTGTCGCCAAAGAATGAGACGGCGACCTGTTTTGTACCTTTGTACAAAGCGCGGTAGGCGGCGCCCGTAGCGATGGGTATCTCCCCGCCGACAATGCCGTTCGCGCCGAGGATGCCCTTATCGAGCGCCATGATA
>JAISGB010000060.1 GCA_031263335.1 Eubacteriales Family XIII. Incertae Sedis bacterium | reverse complement strand
TTCAGAGTGAAGAAAGCAGTAATCGTATCAGGGGTCCGTTCCGGTATCGGCAACTACGGCGGGCAGTGGTCGGCCTTGGCGCCCCACAAGTTCGCGGCCATGCTCATCAAGGAGGCGGTGTCGCGCGCGGGCGTCGACCCGAACGAGATAGAGGACGTCATCATGGGCAACCTCTACGGGCAGCACGGAAATATCGCGCGCGTATCGGCGTTGGAAGCGGGGTTGCCCGTCAGCGTCGGCAGCGTCACCGTCGATCGGCAATGCGGATCGTCGGTCCACACCATCTATGACGCCGCCATGAATATCATGGTCGGAAACGGAGACGTCTATGTCGCGTGCGGATTGGAACATATGACGAGGGAACCCTATCAGATGGAAAAGCCCCGCGAAGCCTATCAACGCGTGGGTCCCAACGTCGTCGGGACGCAGGTATCCCCTGCGGAAGACGGACTCGACCGCATGGGGATGACGGCGGAAAAGGTCGCGAAACAATACGGCCTGACCCGCGAAGAATTGGACGCCTTTGCGCTCGCGTCCCACAAGAAATCGGCGGCGGCCGCAGCGCGTTCCGCGTTCAAGGAACAGATACTCCCCATCGAGCTGAAGGGCCGGAAAGGCGAGGTCACCATCGTCGACGCGGATGAGAACGTCCGTCCCAATCTTACATTGGAGAAACTCGCGAAACTGCGCCCCGTATTCCTGAAGGACGGCATGGTGACCGCGGGGAACGCCTGCCCTTGGTCGGACGGCGCCTCGGCGCTCGTCCTCATGTCCGAGGATCGGGCAAAGGCGCTGAACATCGAACCCCTCGCGACGGTGGTATCCTACGCGGTCAGCGGACTCGATCCGACGATCATGGGACTCGGCCCGATCCACGCGGTCCCAAAAGCCTTGGACAGGGCAGGCATATCGGTGGGCGATCTCGATGTCATTGAACTGAACGAGGCGTTTGCCGCGCAGGCCATCCCCTGCATTCGGGAACTCGGGTTCCCCGAGGAAAAGGTCAATCCCAACGGCGGCGGCATCGCGCTCGGCCATCCCTTGGGCGCGACGGGCGCGCTCCTGACCGTCAAGGCGTTCTACGAGCTGCGTGATAGAAATCTCACCCACGCGCTCATTACGATGTGCATCGGCGGCGGCCAAGGGGCGGCTTTGGTCATCAGAAGAGAGCGATAGAGAAAACGACGGAGAAACGGTAAACGGATATTTGCGCCGCCGCGCGACGGCGGCGCGGAACGAAACGGAGGCAATTTGATGAAAGAAATAAAGACTGTATGCGTTGCGGGCGCGGGTTCCATGGGACGGCAGATCGCGTTGAACGCGGCTCTGCACGGCTACCGGGCGCGCGTGAAAACCTCCAAGGCGGAGAAGAACGCGGAGTGGTGCAAGTCCTTCATGAACAAGGGACTCGCGAAGGGCAAATACACGGAAAAGCAGGTGACCGAGACGCTCGGCCGGATGGTCTATGCCGACAACACGGAAGAGGCGGTGAAGGGCGCCGATCTCATCATCGAGTCCGTTATCGAGGATGAGTCCGTAAAACGGACCTTCTTTGAGGAGGTCAACCGGTACGCGTCCAAGGACGCCATCGTCACGACCAATTCCAGCTATATCGCCTCGTCGAAATTCATCGACCTGATCGACAATCCGGGGCGGCTCGCGAACCTCCACTATTTCAATCCCGCCATGTACATGACCTTGGTTGAGATCGTGCGCGGGACGCATACCGCGGATGAGACGGTGGAGACGTTGAAAGCCTTTGTCGACGGGATATCGAAACAGTACATCATCGTCAACAAGGAGATCGAGGGCTTTGTCGTGAACCGGCTGCTGCGCGCCATTCAGAATGAGGGATTCTTCCTGTACAAGGAAGGCGTCGCCTCCTTCGAGGACATCGATACGGGAGCGGAAAAGGGCCTGAACCATCCGATGGGACCCTTTCGGCTTGTGGATTTGACGGGCATCGACATCTGCTATATGAACCGCAAGGCCAAATTCGATCGCACGGGCGATCCCGCGGACGAGCCCCCCGCGTTCCTGAAGGAGAAGTACGAAAAAGGCGAACTCGGACGCAAGACGGGCAAAGGTTGGTATGATTACAGTGAAAAGTGACAGAACGAAAATGTTCAAGGGAGGCGGCACACAATGAAAAATTTACTTGAAGGCGTCAAGGTTGTGGAACTTGGATCCTTTATGGCCATCCCCGTCGTGGCGCGGTTTATGGCGGATTGGGGCGCGGAGGTCATCAAGGTGGAACCGCCCAAGGGCGAACCTTGGCGTTATATCGGCAATTCCTACGGTCTTCCCTACACATCCGACTGCAATCCCATCTTTCAGGTGCCGAACGGCAATAAGCGGGACATCGCGCTGAACCTGAAGACGGCGGAAGGCAAGGAGATATTGGATCGCTTGCTGTCGGACGCGGACGTGTTCCTGACGAACACGCGACCGAACGCCCTCGCGAAATTGGGCTATGACTACGACCGTTTGAAGGATAAATGCCCGAGGCTCATCATGGCCCATTTCTCGGGCTATGGGACGGAAGGGCCGGACAAGGATCTGCCGGGTTATGACATCGCGTCCTATTGGGCGAAGACGGGCATGCCCTTGGAATGGGCGACAAAGGAGGGCGGTCCCTTCCGTCCCCTGCCCGGGTTCGGCGATACCACGGTCGGGACGGTCATCCTCTCCGGCGTGTTGGCGGCCCTCTATCGCAGGGAGAAAACGGGACGCGGCGAGTTCGTCCGAAGCTCGCTGTACGGCAGCGCCCTCTGGTTCAATAATTGCGGACTCATCTCCGCGCAGTATCAAAAATCGGACTATCCGAGATCCCGCTTTGAGCAACCGTCCATCTATCATGTGATCTACAGCACCGCGGACGGCGACTACTTCACGTTTTCCGCGACGAGATGGGACGACATGTACGCGGACATCCTGCGGGAAATGAAGCTCGACCGGTATATCGGCGATCCTCGTTTCTCCACGTTGAAGGGCGGACGGCAACATTTGGACGAGTGCGTTCCCATCTTCGACGAGGCGTTCAGAAAGATGAGCACGGAAGCGGTGCGTGATATGTTCGTCCGTCTTGACGTGGTGAACGAGTTCATCACGAATCCGAGGGACGTCGCCTCCGACGAACAGGCTTGGGCGAACGGCTACCTCGGGAAGGTCTCCATGGAAAACGGAGAGGAGGTCGTGTTGCCGATGTCCCCCGTGCAATTTGAGGACGCGCGCCCACTGCCGTTCCGGCTCGCGCCGGGGATCGGCGAGCACAGCGTCGAGATCCTGCGGGAATACGGCTATAACGACGCGGCCATCGAGGCGCTGTTGGCTTCGGGATCCGTCATAGCACAAAAATGAAAAACGGGTTGCTATTCTACCGCAACATGCTATATAGTTAAGTCAGGAAAAAACGCTCATGGCGACATGAGGC
>JAISGB010000056.1 GCA_031263335.1 Eubacteriales Family XIII. Incertae Sedis bacterium | reverse complement strand
TCCGTATGTATCTTCATGAGCATCGGCCTGTTGCATTTAAATGAGGTGGTGATTGGACTCGGACACCGGTCGCTCCCCGCGGAATAAGGCGACTGCGCAGCAGTAGGTTTTATGTTGACATATAATACCATTTAAGGTATTATATGTGTATGAATACGCGACGTCCTCTCTTACATGTCACGCTTGCTTACGCGCTCGGCATCGCTTGGGTCTATCTCTTTGCACCGAGGCCGCTTTTTTTCGTCGCGCCGGCGTTGGCCGGGACGGCGCTTCTCCTCAGTTCGCGACCGCGTCCGCCGCGCGGCGGCTCGGGCGAACGGGCGCGGCGCGGACGGGGATATCGGGTCGTCTCGGTGCGGATGGGCGCCGTCATGCTCCTCTGCTTCGTTGCGGGCGGCGCTTGGGGCGGGATCGCCTTGAATCGTACGGATCCGTTGGAGGCGTACGCGGTTTCCCCGTACAATCACGCGGACGAGCGCGTTCCGGAGGACGCGATGCCCGTCCTGTCCGGACGCGTGATGAAGATAGCCCTCACGGAAGAAGGCGGCGGCCGGATGACGGTCCGTTCGGACGGCCGAAATATCCTCCTGCGCGTCAAGGGCGAGGGGATCGTCCCCTCGGATTGGTTGGGGCGGCGAATCGTGTTTTCCGGGGAGGCGGAACTGCCGTCGGGCAGGCGCAATCCCGGCTGTTTTGATTACCGGCTCTATCTCATGACGCAGAACGTCCGCGTGATCGTGAAGTGCGATGCGATAAATGTGACGCGGACGGAGGAGGATGTCTTTTCCGATCCCGTCGGCGGCGTCTACAACGCGTTGGGACGATTGAAGTACGGCTTCTTGGATCGGGCGGCGGCCTTGATGGACGCGGACGCCTACGGCCTCTTTGCGGGCATGTTGTTCGGCGATACTTCCGCGATGGATGAGGATATCTATGAGATGTTCCGCGCGAACGGGGTCTCGCACATCCTGAGCGTGAGCGGCCTCCACGTCGCCATCGTCTACGGATTTTTCAACGTGCTGTTCGGCGGGCGCAGATCCGTGCCGGTCTGCCTCGTCGTCTTGGCCTTTCTCTTTGTCTACGCCTTGCTCTCGGAATTCTCCCCGCCCGTGATCCGCGCGGTCGTCATGATCTCCGTCCACATCCTCGCCAAGCTGATGTCCAAGCGCTACGATCTGTTGACGGGGATCTGCGCCGCCGCGTTGCTCATCCTCTTGATCAATCCTCTGCAATTGTTCGGCGTGGGGTTTCAACTCTCCTTCCTCGCGGTCTTGCTCTTGGCGTTCGGCATTCCCGTCGCGGATCGCTTCATCGGGTTTCGGGACGCGCGCACGGGATTGCGGTTGTCGGGGCGGGAGATCGCCGCGCGGGGGAAGGCGACGTTGCCGGCGCGGTTCGCGGGGAAGGCCGTAGGCGCCTTCACGCCGCTCCTCATCATACAGATCGGCATGGCGCCCATGATCGCCTACTGTTTCAACTATCTGTCGCTTTCGGGGGTGTTGCTGAACATCCCCGTGGTGGCCGTCTCGGGACTCATCCTCCCCGTCGGCATCCTCATGATCCCCGTCGCGGTCCTCGCGGGCGCCGCCGTCCCCGGCCTTTCGGCTTTCGCGTCCGCGCTGTTTGCCGTGCTCGCGCGGGTCTCGGAGATCTTGCTTGACGCGGTGACGCGGATGACGGAGATCGCGGACGCCCTGCCGTTCAGCCATTTCCAAACGGTCGCTCCGCGCGTCCAATGGGTGTTCCTGTTCTACGGCCTACTGTTTTTCTGTCTGTCGGAAACCTGTTGGATACTCTTTGCGCGGCGTTGCTTCAGACCTGTGTTGCGTTTCCTCGCCGGATTCGCGCTCGCCGTGACGTTTACGTTGACGAGTCCGGTCTGCGTGAGGGACGAGAGCGCCCTCGTGTTCGTGGATGTGGGACAGGGCGATTGTCTGCATATCCGGACGCCGGACGGGCGGAACTATCTTGTGGACGGGGGAGGACAGGCGGAGTACGATGTGGGAAAGAACGTCCTCCTGCCCTATTTGCTGAAGAACGGCGTAAGCAAGATCGACGGCGCCTTCCTATCGCACCTGCACACCGATCATTACAAAGGCATCCGCGAGTTGTCGTTGCTGATGCCCGTGGAACGGCTCTTCCTCTACGACGGCAACCGTGTGCGCGCGGATACGGTCATCGCGGATTCCGGCTTTGAAGAGGAGGACTTGGTCTTTCTCGCTCAAGGGGATCGCGCGGACATGGGCAAGGGCGTGTCGCTGACCGCGCTCTATCCCCCGAAGGGAAGCGCCGAAGAATATGAACGCCTGATCCTCGAGGCGGAGGATGAGAACAGGACGAGCCTCTTGATGCGCTTGGAATACGACGGGGTGTCCGTCCTCATGACGGGGGATATGGGCGCCGAAGGGGAGGCGGAGGTGTTGCGCGACTTGGGCGAAGACGGCGCGGCGCTGAGGGTGACGGCGCTCAAGGTGGGGCACCACGGCAGCAAGACCTCCACGACGGACGCCTTTCTGCGGGCGGCGGATCCCGAGATCGCCGTCATTCAGGTGGGACGCAACACCTTCGGCCATCCGACGGCGGAGATTCTTGAAAAGCTGCGCGGACATGATATAATGACATACAGAAACGACTTGGACGGCGCGGTGGCCTTCGACATCGAAAAGGGGCGCATCCGCGCGGTCAGTACCGCATCTCCGTCATCGGGGTGACCCTCGTCGCGGGGTGGGAGGAGACGCTTGGGCTTGCACGGATTCAGACAGATCGAAAGGGATATGAAGGCGGACGGTTTTCGCGGCGTACGTACGACGCTCCTGTACGGATCCGAGGCCCTGTTGACGGAGACCTATGAGAGACGGTTGGCGCAGCGCTTCGTCGCGCCGGCCGCCGCTCTGTTGGATTTCACACGTTTCGACGCCGAGGAGACGGACGCGGACGACGTCATCGCGGCCTGCGACACCCTGCCCATGGTTTCCGAGAAACGGGTCGTCGTGGTGGCGGGCTTCCCCGCCGATGAGAAATCCCATACATCCCCCAAGGCCGCGCGCCTCGCCGAATATCTGCCGTCCGTACCCGATTCCACCCTGTTGATCGTTACGGCGACGGCTTTTCCCAAGCGCCCGACCCTCTACCGATCGATCGCCGCGAACGGTCGCGCCTATGAATTCGGTCGATTGGACAGGGAGGACCTGTTCGCCTTTGTCAAGGGTCGGT
>JAISGB010000241.1 GCA_031263335.1 Eubacteriales Family XIII. Incertae Sedis bacterium | reverse complement strand
GCAAGATAGACGATCGACATGCCGCCGCGGCCGATCTCCCGCAGGACTTCATATTTACCGTCGATCACTTCGCCCAAACGCGCCAATCCTCATTCCTTTCCCGCGCGGATCCCCGCGCTGTTTACATCTCATATACCGTTGGACATGTATGGCTTGCCCGGCTTGCGCGTACCCGCGCGTGCCGGCCGATCCCCTTTACTTGATCGCCTTGATGAGCAGGGCCGTTATGTTGTCCCGCTCCCGCCGCTCCTTGTTCAGATCGATCAGGTCGACCAAGCACTTCTTCATCACCTTTTCGCCGGTCAGCAGCCGGGGCGCGAGCACGCCGAAGAGCTCATCGTCCTTCACCTCGTGCCGGAAGCCGTCGCTGCACAGCAGGAACACTTCATTTTCATCCAAGACGCCCGTCCCGTATTCGGGGACAAGTGTCTTGGATGCGCCGACGCACTGCAGGAGTACATTCTTTTGCGCGTCGCGTTCCGCCTCTTCCCGCGTCAACCGTCTCTGTTCGACCTCCCGCGCCACGACCGTCTGATCCTTCGTGATCTGCACGATGGCGCCGGTGATCCGATAGATGCGGGTATCGCCTATCTGGATGAAGAGGAAGCGGTTCTCGACGATCAGGAGTCCCGTCAGCGTGGTCCCGAGCGAGAATCCGTTCCGTCTTCCATAGTCCGCGATCTTTTCGTTCTGCTCGTTCGCCAATTCATTCCAACGATGTTTGATCCGTTCAAAGTCGACGTCCCCCTTGAAGCCGGCCGGCAACTCCTGCTCGAACCAAGCGGAGAAGGCGTTTACGGTCAGGGAACTCGCCAACTCGCCGTTTTGCAGACCGCCCATGCCGTCGCAGAGGATCGCGAACGCCATACGGGCATTCGGCGTCTTTGCGATCTTGAGGCAAAACGCGTCTTGGTTCACCTTTTTCGAGATACCGACATCGGTATGCGCGGCCGCCAAATATCTCACCGAATCACCCTGCCTCCATGAATACCTGAAAGTTCTCGTCTCCCAATGTGAAGAGCGCGCCGTTTTCCATTTCGACCTTCTCGCGGGGCTTGATCGCGACCCCCTCCACGAAGGTGCGGTTGGTCGAATCATTGTCTATGATAAAGCAGGCGCCGCCTTCAAAGACGATGTCCGCGTGGCAACGGCTGACGCTCGTGCGGCCTTCCACCATGAAATCCACGTTGTCGCCGGCCTTCCCGATCGTGAAGAACGACCGCCCGATCGGAATCCGTTCGCCCGTTCTGCCGCGGATCAGGAAGGCGTATACGGGCGTCTCCCGCTCAAGCTCATCGAGCGGAACCGTCTCATCACAGCCGCGCCCGACGCCGCAAGCGCCCGCAGGGGACGACGCGGCCTCCGGAACCGACAAAGGGACCGGCAACGAGGTCTCCGCTTCGGAAGACGACGCGGTTCCTTCGTCCGTCGGGGATGAGAGGAGCGTGGTCTCCGCCTCGGAAGGCGGCGCTGTTCCCTCGTCCGTCGGGGATGAGAGGAGCGTGGTCTCCGCCTCGGAAGGCGGCGCTGTTCCCTCGTCCGTCGGGGACGAGAAGAATGTGGTCTCCGCCTCGGAAGACGGCGCTGTTCCCTCGTCCGTCGGGGACGAGAAGAATGTGGTCTCCGCTTCGGAGGCGTCCGACATGGAAGAGCGCAACGCGATCCGCTCTTCCGTCGGGGGAGCGCTTAACGCGTCTTCGTCTCCGGCTTTTCGTCTATATCTCAATTTTTTAAACCAACCCATGAAAGCGGACTCCGGTTTGCCCAACGACATACCCTCCTTTTCCTGCGTAACGGCTTCGCAGCCGGGCGCGCCTTTTTCGCAGAATGCGCCCTTCTGCGAAAAGGAAAAGGAATTCATATCCTTCAATATTTAATATTTTGCACTATTTCATCAGTAAATGCAAGTATTTTTCTTCACTTTTGTCTTACAAAATTTTACATTTAAGTGTCCGGGCGCGGAATGTTCCGAAAGTTTCCCGCAATGGTGAAGATATTCCCCCGGAAATGATTTCTTTCTTTCAAAACGATCCCCTTGCGTATATCCTTATACGGTCACACTTTTAGACGGGCAAGTTATATTTGGGGTCAAGTTTATGGTCAAAGGAGTGTATATCTATGGCAAGGCGAGGAGAAAATATCCGAAAGCGTAAGGATGGGCGATGGGAAGGCCGCTTCATCAAAACCTATGACGAGACGAGAAGGGCGAAGTACGGCTCGGTATATGCCAAAAGCTATAAGGAGTGCAAGAAGAAGCTGATAAACGCGAGATTCGAACTCGGCGTTTCACGCAAGTGCGAAACCGCCCGCGAAGGGGACGTCAAGCTCGACGAACTGTTGCGAGAATGGCTGGCATCCATCCGGCCGAGCATCCGAATATCCACCCATGTCAAGTATCGCAACGCGGTTGTGAACCACATCATTCCCGCCTTGGGGAATATCAAGGCCAAGGAGATCACCGGCAAACAGATCGAGAAATTCCTGTTGCGTAAACGGGAAAGCGGGCGGTTGGACAATGGCGGCGGCCTCTCCGTCGGCACGGTACAGACACTTTGGATCATTCTGAGCGCGGCGTTGGCGTACGGCACGGACGGGATGTTTCCGGCGCACGGTTTTAAATTCAGACAATCGAAACCCGACGTCAGGGAGGTGTGTACCTTGAATGAACACGAACAGCACCGCTTGGAAGGCTTTTTGTTGCAAAACTTGGACCCTTCCAAGTTCGGTGTCCTGCTCTGTCTCTATACGGGCTTGCGGATCGGGGAGATCTGTTCCCTGCGATGGGAGGATATCGATCGGGAGCATAACGTGATCCGGGTCAAGTCCACCGTGCAACGAATCCAATGTCCGGACGAGGCCGAAGGAAAACGAACAAAGCTCATCATCGGCGCGCCGAAGAGCAAGACTTCCCTGCGGGAAATTCCCATTTCCTCCTGTGTCCGAAATATCATCACGGAGCAATATACCGACCGAAACAATGGGTTTGTGGTGACGGGCGGAGGATCCGCCCCACTCGATCCGCGAACCTATCAGTATCGTTTTCAATCCTACTTAAAACATGCGAAGGTAAACCCGCGCAATTTTCACGCGTTGCGGCATTCGTTCGCCACAAACTGCATTCGCGCGGGCTTCGATCCGAAGACGCTCAGTGAAATCTTGGGACACGCCTCCGTGAACATCACCTTGAACAGGTATGTGCATTCGTCGAAGGATATGAAGCAAACACAGATGGAACTTTTATCGCGCAACAGGGGTCATTTCCCGGGTAGCGCACAGGGCGCGGAGCGTTCGGTTGGGCGGAATATCCGATCGATTTCGCAGAAGGGCGCATTCTGCGATACCTGTACTTTAGTATAGAAATCCCCCACAGGTTTACAAGCCGTTCCATATTGCCGGAGCCAACCGGCGGACTGTGCGAGAACGCCGTCCATGCGGTATCAATCGGTGTTTTTGCACAGTCGCCGTCCCCTTTTGTCGCGGCTTTGTCTCCGGCTCGGTTTTGGCCCGTTTTTGCCCTGCGTCCATTACCGATTCGAAAGCATATTCCAATTTGGCCTCAAGGGCGGGTTTTCGTCCTGTTTGCTTTGACAATGGGGGAGGCGGCTCTTTATAATGGAGTCAATTGGATCTGCTTTTTCCAATGTATTCGTTTTCCGACAGCGCCGTCTCCGTATGAAGGAGGTATATCATGACGAGAAAAACCGGACGATTTGTGATCGATACGCATGTCCACGCCCAGCGCCACGCCGCCGGCAAGAAGGCCGCCGAAAAGACCGTGGAACTCGGCAAGAAAAAGACGGACTATGTTGACCTTGAGAGTCAATTGGGAAAGTTGGAGACCTATGACAACAGCGCCCGATTGCTCTATGACATGGATTGCTACGGCGTCGACATGTGCATTCTCAGGCCGGCGTTCGGCATGACCAATGAGTTGAACGTGGAGATCATGGAGCGATACCCCGACAAATTCCGGTGCATGGCGATCGCGAAGAAGACGGCGGACAAGGCGTTGATAACCGGGGAGTGGGATGTGAAAGAGGCCATCCAA
>JAISGB010000277.1 GCA_031263335.1 Eubacteriales Family XIII. Incertae Sedis bacterium | reverse complement strand
GGAGCGGGATGAAGAAGTATTCCAAGCCCATTTCCGCAGCCTGATCCACGGCCTTCTTCGCGAAGGAGTCCATGATGTCGCTCGCGGCGATCACCTTTTCGGGTACGGTGAAGATGTCCATCGGGACGTTGATGTAGCCGCGCAACATGTCGGCCAACGCATCGTAGCCGATCGTACATCCGCTGATGCAACCGAGCGGCGTCTCAAGTTCCACGGCGAGTGCGGCGAGTTCCCCGCTCGCCTTCAGCCACTTGACCGCCTCCTCGCCGCCGCGCATCAGGTAATGCAGGGCTTCTTGGACCTCGGGATCCGCGAAGGAGGCCAAGCTCGCGAAATGGCCGAACTCGATGACGTTGTTGATGACGGCCTTGCTGAGGCCGCGAAGCTTTTTGTGGCGCGCGGGGTACACCTTGTTGAACAGGAAGGCGGTCGGGTCCGCGATGAATTCGTCGTATTCGTCCGCCGAAAGGAAGGTCTTGTCCGTGATCTGGAAGCCGGCGTTGAGGTCGAGTCCGCAGGTCGGGCCGGGCCAGTTGATGTATTCGGTCTCGAGCACCTCGAGGACGTTCGCGGGATAGGTCGCAGGCGACCAGAAGAGATCCACTTCGTAGCGGGTCAGGAATTTGCGGATGCCGGGGAGGAAATTGCGGAAATCCATCATCGCCTCGTATTTTGTGGCGCCGCCGTACTGCGTGTACGCCGTCCCGATCGCGGGCGCGAAGGGTACGCGATCCGGCTCCTTGAGCGCGATCACGTCCGCGATTCTCTTTCTCCGTTTTTCCATCGTGTTTTCTGTGGAATCAGCCATTGAGAACCTCCTTTTCAAAATGAAACGACCATCACGTACGCCAACCCGTACGCAAAACGCAAAGACGAGAGTGTTCTAAAGGTTGGTGCGGATGGAGAGACTCGAACTCCCGACCCCATGGTTGTGATCCATGTGCTCTAACCTGCTGAGCTACATCCGCACAATGGCGCCTCGGCGTTCCCCGCCTCGGCAATCTTATTGTAGCACATTCGGATATCCGGGACAACAAAATTCTCGTCGGAATTTACGATATTCGATATTTGCATATACGGCATTACCGGCAGATCAAAGATGAAACCGCCATGATCGTGCAGAGATTTGTTGCCGGCGATCACTCGCGCTCATTTATTCGAAAGCGGCACGATCTCAATCGTATAACCTAATGGATGCAACACCTTGAAAAGCGTATCAATCTGAGGTGTTGCTTTCATGCCTTCCAGCCGGGCGATTGCGGGTTGCTTTACGCCGGAGATTTCCGCAAGACCTCTTTGAGACAAGCCTTTTTGTTCTCGAGCCTCAACCATCTTTCCGATCAAGGAGATTTCAAAATTGATACGCTCGCGCTCAACGGGACTTACCCTGGCTTCGTCATTCATATAATCGGAAAATGTATCAATGTTCTTCCCGTCATCCATATCATTCACCATTCCTTTCCAAAAAATCTTTTAGCTTTGCTCGCGCCCGATCTATTTCACGCGGCGGCGTCTTCTGCGACTTCTTTATGAAGTGATGCAACAGCACAAATTTATTATCTTTCCAATGGAAGAAAAATATCCTGTTCGCAAGAGGGCGAAGTTCCCATAAACTCCCATCAATGTGCTTTACTGTCGGGTGTCCTACGTGTGTCCCGTACTGCTCCAAGGCTCCGATATATGCAAGAATTTTGTTGCGGTTGACACGCTCAATCTTGCTTGTTTCACCGCGCCCTTTCAAATCATCCAAATACTCGACGATTTCTGACCTTCCGCTCCTGTCGCGATAAAACTTCACTTCATACATTAAAATTCTCCTTTTATATCATGATAACACATTAGTTATCAAACATCAAGAGGTTTTTCGGCGATGCGAATCCCTGAATTTAACGATTGGTTGACCGGTTCCAATTTGTCCGACGCGGTTCGCGTTGACAGGTTCTCGCTTGCATTGTACAATGAACCGAACGAGGGGTGACAATATGCAGCATGACGCGAACGAGATCATTCAATCGGAACGGATATTTACGAAGGAGGCGATTGTCCCCTTCTACAATGTCGACTATCTGCAACGCATGAAAACATCGGCTATCCTGCGGGAGTTCTCTCAGATTGCGGGGGAGGATTACGCGAGCAGGGGCATGACGCACCATTTTCTCGCCGCGCACGGCGGCGCGTTCTTGGTCTCGCGCATCGCCTGTCGCATCCTGCGTTATCCGTCCCATGAAGAACCCATCGTGATCTCCACATGGGAACCCGAGCGGCGGGGGCCGCAGTTCATCCGATCATACGATATGCGGGACGGGAACGGGGAACTGTTCGCGGAAGCGGAGAGCGGTTGGCTCTACGTCGAGATCGAGACGAGGAAGATCACGAGGCCCCGCGATTTTCCGTGGGCTTACCCGCTGATCGACCGCGATACGGATATCCGGATCGCGAAGATCGGCGTTGCGACGGGCGATTGCGTTTCGGAACACCGGGTGACCTACTCCGAGACGGACGCAAACGGCCATCTGTACAACGCGACCTACGGCGATCTGATCACGGATACCTTGGAGCCGCAGGAATACGAGCGGGGGGTCGCCGAGATCCGCATCAACTACGTACACGAGGCCAAGCACGGCGACATCATCCGCATCTTCCGCGAAGAAGGCGATGCGGACATCCTGTTGACGGGCAAGATCGGGGAAGCGGTCTGCTTCGAATCGAAACTGACGCTGAATCAATAAAGTCAACAATAAAATCAACCGAGATCAAAACGATTCAACGGTAACCATTACATTTATTCTATGATGCCCGACATGCCCTTATATGTGAGGGCGATCATCAGGTCCGCGATCTCACGCGCCGATTTTTGGAGGTTGCCCATCAACCATTTTTGGACGATGCCGATGCCGCCGTTCAGGGAGAAGCACAGGTAATATTCCCACTTTTCCTCACCTACGGCGCGATCGTCCCATTGCCATTCCTCCATGCTCTGCCGTTGGACGAAGGTCATGAGTTCCTTTTGGAACGCGACATCCCCGTGTTCCCCGAGGATGACCTTGCACAGGTCCGCGTTTTCGGCGATATACGCGAAGATGCGTTCCATGATCCGGTTCGATCCCGCCTCATATTCCTTGAAATTGTAATCTGTCAGGAGATCGTTGATGTTCGCGAGGAGATCCGCTTCGATCTGCCGCAGGAGATCGTATTGATCGCCGTAATGTTTGTAAAACGTGCTGCGGTTGACATCCGCATGCTCACAGATCTCCTTGATGGAGATCTTGTCGATGGATTTCTCCTTCAACAGGGCGATGAGGCTCGCCCTGAGCGCCATCTTCGTATACTTGACCCGGCGATCCGTCGCCCGTCCCTTCGTATCCGCGGGCGTACCGCGCTTCGCGCCCACCGGGGACTTGCCTTTCATATCCGCCGGCGTTCGGCTCTTCGTATCCGTCTGCGACCTGCCTTTCGTATCCGTCTGCGCCCTGCCTTTCATATCCTTCTGCGCCTTGCCCTTCGTATCCACCTGCGTATTCCCCTTTCCTCAAATCCGCGCGCGCCGATTCGGGGCGCAACATCCGGTTGCCGGAGCAACGGCATCGTTTGCGTGATTTTTGTCGGTTAAGCGACACATCCGTTTCCGCATGTTGATCGGGCAACGTCGAACCCCAATCTGTCGGTTGAAACCCGACACCATGATGATTATAATGCAGATATGATATTTATGCAACACACTGTTGCAAACTTATGATTGGTACAGACTTAAAACGCAACCAAACCGATTCGAAGGCGTAAATTTATGACAAAACTTGACCTCGGCGGCCGCATCAAGAATACGCCCGCAAGGATCATCACCCAATACAGGAAGACGATCTTGTTCCTCTTCCTCCTGCTCGCGGCGGTCGGCGCGGCCATGTTGCCCGGCGTATCCGTCAACTACAACATCGCGGACTATCTGCCGCAGGACGCCGCCTCCACCGAGGCGCTGTCCGTCATGCGCGCGGAATTCACGCAGGCCATACCCAACGCGCGCGTCATGGTGCGGGACGTATCCGTCCGGGAAGCCTTGGAATACAAACGGGGGCTGCAAGCGATCGACGGCGTGTCCGACGTCCTGTGGTTGGATGACGTCACGGACGTCGATGTTCCCGTCGAGACGATCGATCCGAAGATAAGCGAGACATACTACAAGGACGGCAACGCGCTCATCTCCCTGTCCGTGCGGGAGGGGGACGAGGTCGCGATCACGGAACGGATCCGCGCGCTGATCGGCGAGACGGGCGCCCTGTCGGGCAACGCCGCGGATCGGGCGGACGCGCAGGCGCTCACGGGGAAAGAGGCGATCGGCGCCGTGCTGATCCTCGTGCCGATCATCATCCTCATCCTGATGCTCTCGACGAGTTCGTGGTTCGAACCACTGCTGTACCTCTGCGCGATCGGCATCTCCGTCCTCATCAACATGGGGACGAACCTGTTCTTGGGCGAGGTATCCTTCATCACCAACGCCGTAAGCCCCATACTGCAGTTGGCGGTCTCGTTGGACTATGCGATATTCCTGTTGCACAGCTTCGACGAACAGCGCAAGCGGACCGACGACGCGGCCGAGGCCATGCGCCGCGCCATGCGCCGCGCCTTCCCCTCCGTCGCGGCGGCGGCGGCCACGACCGTCCTGAGCTTCGTCGCCTTGGCCTTTATGCGGTTCGGGATCGGCGCCGATCTGGGACTCAACCTCGTAAAGGGCGTCCTGCTCAGCTTCGCCGGCGTCATGATCTTCCTGCCCGCACTGACCCTTTCCTGTTACAAGCTGATCGATCGCACAAGGCGCCGGAACCTCCTGTCCGTCGTCAAGGGCGCAAGCAAGTACATTCCCCGCTTCAGGATTCCCGCGCTGATCCTGATCGCGGCGCTGATCCTCCCCTGCTTCCTCGCGCAGGAGAACAACGCGTTCACCTACGGGTTCGGCAACCTCAATGAAAACGGCGCCGGCGGTAGGGACGCCGCCGCCATCGACGAAGCGTTCGGCCGATCCAATGTCATCGTCCTGCTCACGCCCGCGGACGATCCCGCCGGCGCCGGACGCTTGGCCGACGACTGCCGCGCCCTGCCCCATGTGAAGGAGGTGGTCTCCTACACGGCGACGGTCGGCGCGGATATTCCCTCCGCATTCCCGGACAGGTCGGACACGCAACAATTCTTCTCGGATCGTTACAGCAGAACCATCCTCTATACGGACGCGCCGAGCGAAGGGGCGGAGGCGTTCGCCTTGGTGGAGTCGGCGCGGGACCGGGCGCGGGCGATATACGGGAACGATTGGTACGCCTTGGGGGAGAGCGTCACCCTGTACGACATGAAGGACGTCGTCACGAAGGACAATCGCTTGGTCAACATCCTCGCCGTCGTCGCGATCTTCGTCGTGCTCTTGATCACCTTCCGATCCCTGTCCCTGCCTTTCCTCCTGCTGTTCACGATCCAATCCGCCATCTGGATCAATTTGTCCGTCTCGTATTTTACGGGGAATCCTCTGTCCTACATCGGCTATTTGGTCATCAGCACCGTACAGCTCGGCGCGACGGTGGACTACGCGATCCTGCTCAGCGATCACTATCTGGCAAACCGCAAGAATCTGCCCAAAAAGGAGGCGTTGGAAATGGCGCTGAAGGAAACCATCCCATCCATCTTGGTCTCGGCCGGCATCCTGTCGCTCGCCGGTTTCACGCTGTGGTTCTCATCCTCAAACCCCATCGTCTCCGCGATGGGCCTTCTGCTCGGCAGAGGGACGGCGCTGTCCTGCGCGATGGTGTTCTGCTTCCTGCCGGCCCTACTGACCGTATTCGACCGCGTGATCGAGAAGACGACCCTGCGCGCGGCGTTTTCAAAACTTAAGTCAAAAAATACGCGCGTCGCGATCCCCCTGCTGATCGCCCTGATCTCCGCAGTCGCGCTTACGGGATGCGGCGCGGACGCGCAAGCGACCGAGACGATCGACGCGATCGGGCAAGGCGACCCGATCCCCGCGATCGCGACGGAACCGGGAACCGTCTCCGGCAGGGATGAGGTCATCTACGCCAACCTGACCGCGGACGGCGACGTTCGGGACGTCTACGCCGTGAACACCCTGCATGTATCGAAGGCCGGGGAGATCGTCGACCGAGGGAACTATACCGATGAGAAGAACCTCACGAGCGACGCGCCGTTGCGCCGCGACGGAGATCGGATCGCCGTCTCTGCGGACACAGGGGACTTCGCCTATCAGGGGACGATGATCGCTCCGCGCCTGCCTTGGGATATCCGCATCTCCTACACGCTCAACGGCGAGGAACTGTCGCCGGACGAACTCGCGGGCAGGAGCGGCCGGCTCTCCCTCCGACTGACCGCCGAAGCCAACGCCGACGCGGATCCGGCCTTCTGTGAGAACTACCTCCTGCAGATCTCCGTCGCCTTGGACAGCGCCGTCTGCAAGAACATCGTCTCGGACGGAACCGTCGCACGCGCGGGGAAGGACAAGATCGTCGCGGGCGTCGTCATGCCCGGCCGATCCGGGCATCTGGCGATCGACGCGGACGTGACCGATTTTTCGATGACCGGCATCGAGATGTCCGCCATGCCTCCCGCCATGCGCATCGATGCGCCGGACACGGAAGCGTTCACGGGCGATCTCTCCGCCCTCACGGAGGCGACGGACGCCCTGCGCGAAGGCGCCGAGGCGCTGAAAGACGGGGCGGCGGCCTTGAAGGACGGGGCGGCGGCCTTGGAATCGGGTTCGAAGGACTATGCGGCGGGACTGAACAATTTGGATGAGAGCGCCCGATCCTTGGTCGCGGGTTCCGCCCGCATCGGCGACGCCTTGGGTAAGCTGTCCGGCGCGCTCACCTACGTCTCCCCCGAGTTCGCGGCGGAGACCGCCGCCTTGGACACGGGCTACGCGGAGTTTCACGCGGGACTCGTCGCCTACACGGAGGGCGTCTCCGCGTTGGCGAACGCCTACGGGACGCTTGACGCGGGCGTATCCC